>NZ_JAGGQR010000040.1:94146-113852 GCF_018613205.1 Bacillus sp. ISL-46 | reverse complement strand
ATGGCCAGCTGGACGTGGAAAGGTCCAGAATTTGCGTAATAATAGTCAAAGGATAGGTCTAAATTTTGCTCTTACGAGCAAAAATCCAATAAAAAGGCATCGAATGGGCTCATTCGAATGCCTTTTGTCTACAATCTGAAGCACCCAAATTTCTTGGGTGCTTTTGCTTTTTCTCTGTTACAATTGCCAAGTTGATTTCCGCTCCAGGTGCTTCGCTTTCCGCGGGCGGTTCGGGGAGCCTCCTCGGCGCTAAGCGCCTGCGGGGTCTCCCCTGCCCCGTCCTCCCGCAGGAGTCTTCGCACCTTCCGCTCCAACCAACTTGGCAATAAAATCAACAATGACCTTTAACACAGCCTATTTTTTAAGAATTATGATTGGATCGACTTATAATATTGTCCCTTTTCTGCATATTCTGTAGAGATTCTTACCATATCTTTTATGTCTTCTGGTGTTAATTCTCTAATAACTTTTGCCGGTCTGCCAAATGCTAAGGTATTAGGGGGGATTTTTTTCCCTTGCGGAACCAGACTGCCGGCTCCAATAAAAGCACCCTCGCCGATTTCAGCATTATCAAGAATGATGGAACCCATTCCTATTAACGCTTTTTTTCGAATGATACAACTGTGTAGAATAACCTGATGACCAATCGTTACTTCATCTTCTAAAATTAGCGGGTTATTGGGGCTTTGGTGTAAGATAGAATTATCTTGTATATTTACTTTCTTACCAATAATGGTTGGGGCTACGTCCCCTCTGATAACGGTGTTAAACCAAACACTTGATTCATCGCCAATCTCAACATCACCGGTAATCGTCACATAGTCGGCAATATAAGCAGTATCAGCTATGCGGGGATACTTCCCTTTAAATGGATAAATCATTATTCTCGCTCCTTTTGCATGATGATTCTATTTTATCGGAAGTATGAAGTGATTCACAAAAAATTTGTCTTTTTTATTAAAAAAGGACTAAAGATAGTTTGAAATTTTTCCAACAATAGGTAATAACTAATTCCAGGGGGGAAAACTATGTGGAAGTGGGAAGCAGAAGGAGAAGCGAAGGCTGTAATCGTGATCGTCCATGGCGCTATGGAACATCATCGCCGTTATGGCTGGCTGATTGAAATGTGGCGTTCGGCTGGATTCCATATCATTATGGCAGATCTTCCGGGGCAAGGGATGACAACAAGAGCAAACCGCGGCCATATTAATTCCTTTGATGAATATATTTTCGAGGTGAAAGATTGGATACAGGCTGCTTATCGTTATGATTTACCAGTCTTTTTACTTGGTCACAGTATGGGCGGCTTGATCTCAATCCGTCTCTTACAGGAAGAAAGATTGAATGTTGCTGGAGTCATTCTTTCTTCCCCATGTTTAGGGTTAGTTCATACTCCTTCCAAATTTTTAGATATTCTATCGCATGGTCTGAATGTGGTTTTCCCTTCACTTCGGATGAATTCCGGATTGACGGTTCAAATGGCGACAAGAAACGAAGAAGTAAGGGAAGCCGATTCAAATGATACTCTCTATATTACCAAGGTATCGATCAGATGGTATCGGGAACTGGTAGGGGCGATAAAAGAGGCATTTCAAGACCTTGAAAAAATACAGGATATTCCCATGCTTGTCATGCAAGGTGGAGATGACAAAATTGTAAATAAAGGCACCGTAAAAGAATGGTTCAATCATGTTCCATTATCTGAAAAAAGATTTAAGGAATGGCCGAAATGTTACCATGAAATCTTTAATGAACCAGAGCGGGAAGAGGTATTTGAGTATGCAAAGGATTTTGTTTTAAGTCAATTAAAAGCAATAGGTTATATTGTTTAGAAAGGTTGTCGGTTTCAATGATGCCAATCACCCTTATGTCTAGGGTATATCGCAAAATACTTCCAGCAGTACACAAAGAATTGGCTTATTGGAAAAGCCGTGCTGAAAACATTCCGAATGCAGAGCTAAGAACCCAAGCTCTCGCAAGCATTGAGCATAAAACATTCCATTGTGAAGGTGGAGCCATCCTCGCACTAACTGCTAAAGAGGACTATAAAAAAGCCATAAAATTTATCGTTGCCTATCAAACCATCAGTGATTATCTAGATAATCTTTGTGACAGAAGTACTTCCCTTGATCCTGAGGATTTTGCAGCACTCCATGAATCGATGTCAGATGCATTTGTTCTACAGGCTGGCAAGAAAAACTATTACCGGCTCCGCACGGATCAGGATGATGATAATTATTTGTATGATTTATCGGAAACCTGTCGTTCTGTCCTTAGGGAAGTAAATAATTATGATGGAATCAAAGATTACTTGCTTGAGCTTTGCCAATACTATTGTGATTTACAAATTCACAAGCATGTAACTCAAGAGGAGAGAGTCCCTCGTCTTGAAAAATGGTTTCAAAACAACCAATACCAGCTGCCTGAAATGGAATGGTATGAATTCTCGGCATGTTCCGGTTCTACCTTAGGCATTTTTTGCCTCATATCCTATGCGCTTCGTGATGATTTTCAGCTGAGTGATGCAGAAAATATCAGGAAGGGGTACTTTCCATATATTCAGGGCTTACATATTCTATTGGATTATTTTATTGATCAAGAGGAGGACATCGCGGGAGGGGACTTGAATTTTTGTTCCTATTATCAAAGTGAGGAAAAACTTTTTCAGCGATTGAAGCATTTTGTGGTTGAAGCTGACCGGCACACGGAATACCTTCCGCACAAGAACTTCCATCGCCTGATTAATCGCGGTCTGTTAGGAATTTATTTATCAGATGCCAAGGTCCGCAAACAGAAAAACGTCCGTAAACTGGCAAAAGGCATTATTAAATCGGGCGGCTGGATTAGTTATTTCTTTTATTTCAATGGTCTTGCCTACCGTTCTGTACAAAAATCAGTCCCGGCATTTGTCACAAGGTTAATCACAAAATAAACCAGGCGCGAGCCTGGTTTGTTATATTTTTTCAATCGCTATAATAAACGCTGGATGATTTTGTTGATTAATAAATTGGTATTGGAGCACATGTGCCTTTTTCTGGTCCATTTGCTGGCAATAGGCAAGCAGAGAATCCCGCTCCTCGGCACCGCCTTTGTGACCATGATAAATAACAAGCACGATGATTCCTTCTGGTGCCATGATCTCCAATAGTTGTTGAATGGCAGCAATCGTTGTTTCAGGACGGGTTACAATTGCTTTATCACTGCCTGGAAGATAACCTAAGTTAAAAATCGCACCTGAAATCTTACCATAATGGATGTCGGGAATCAATTGGGATAGGTTTTCATGACCTGATTGAAAAATCGTGACTCGCTCTAACATGCATTTCTGTTTCAGACGTGCCTTGCTAGCAACAATGGCTTCATTCTGAATATCAAATCCAAATACTTGCCCTGATTCACCAACAAGCTCTGCTAAGAAAACAGTATCATAGCCATTTCCTACTGTCGCATCAATAACGACATCCCCAGGTTTAACAGCTTTAATGAGTAGACTTTTCGCAAACGGAAGAATCTTATCTATGTTCATTGTTACTACACCAAGTTCCCCTGATAAAATTTACCCTGCCAACTGTTCCTTTCTTTCAGATTAGCATCAATCGCATTTAAGACTTCCCACTTGTTTACACTCCACATGGGTCCAACCATTAAATCAATTGGTCCGTCTCCTGTGATTCGGTGAACAATCATTTCTGGTGGTAAAATTTCTAATTGGTCACATACTAAGTTTACATAGTCTTCTTGGGACAGAAACTCAAGCATTCCTTTTTCATATTGCTTGACCATGGGCGTTCCTTTTAACAAATGAAGCAAATGAATCTTTATTCCTTGCACGTCTAACTTGGCAACTTCATGCGCTGTTTCCATCATCATGTCATATGATTCAAGCGGCAGGCCATTAATGATGTGAGAGCAGATGCGAATGCCATGTTTCCTAAGCTTAGTAACGCCGTCTTTATAGCACTGAAAGTCATGGGCACGATTAATAAGTGAGGCAGTCCGCTCATGAACCGTTTGAAGCCCTAATTCAACCCATAAATAGGTGCGTTGGTTTAATTCCGCTAAATACTCGACCACATCATCGGGCAGACAATCAGGACGAGTGGCGATTGATAAACCCACTACGCCTTCCTGATTTAGAACTGATTCGTATTTTTCGCGGAGAACATCTACAGGTGCATGGGTATTTGTAAATGCCTGAAAGTAGGCCATATATTTGCCATCTTTCCATTTCGTGTGCATTTTTTCTTTTATTTCGTTAAATTGTGTTTCCAAGGTCTCCACGCGATTTCCAGCAAAATCACCTGATCCGGACGCACTACAAAATGTGCAGCCCCCGTGTGCCACCGTGCCGTCACGGTTCGGGCAGTCAAATCCCCCGTCGAGTGCAACCTTAAACACCTTATGACCAAATTGCCCACGAAGGTGGTAATTCCATGTATGGTAACGTTTATCATCAGAAGCATATGGAAAAGGTCTAGTCTGAATCAATCAGAAAACCTCCTTTTTAAAAAGTAAAAGACATAACATCAATTTTATCATGATATGACAAGCTTATCCAAATGTAATTATTAACGGACATGGTTGGTAAAATTTATCCAACTGTTTATGTTATAGGAAAAGGAATGGAGAACACAATAAGAAATGAAGCATTTTGCTTCTAGAGATTCAACGGGGATTGAGTTATTACAGAAGGGGGTTCTAAAGATGGCTACTCGCGACTCAATGGACAACTTAATGCAGCAGGTTGAGGATGCAATTCGCTATGCCGAGGAACAGTACAAACAAAGCAGCCTTCAAGAGCACTATAATGATGATGATTACACAAAGGCACTGCAACAGCTTGAAGATACTTATCTGGACATTGCAAAAATGGCCCAAAGTGCTAATTCGCAGCAAAGGGACCAACTCCATAGAATGAGACTCCAGCTTCAGCAGCTTCAGAACACAATGATTCTAGAGGGGGAAAACCTTTGAAAAAGCGTTCCAAGCAACAAAACCCTGAACAGAAAACACGGAATGGAATTAATAATCAAGATCTGGAACTCGGACAAGATTTCGATCTTGTAAAACAAGCAAAGAAGAACTATGAAAAAACAGGCGGGCAGCCGGTGAAATCCAAATTTCACCAAGAAAAGGACCAGTCCTCCTAAAAATACAGAAGGAACCCTCATTTTTTTTCATTGAGGGCTCCTTTTTTTTTCGCGAATAATATACTGGAAAATCACTAAAAAGTGTTAAAAATCACTGAGCTACTAATTTTGTACTTGAAATTCAAGAAGCTAATGTAAGTGCATTACACGAAGCACAAGATATTTCAACAACATCACACTATTATGTAAATAAAATGATTACCTCTGGTGTAAGCGAAGAAAAAATCAAGCAAGCTCAAGAATTTGTTCGGATAGGACAATGGTTCTGGGATATCATTGCAGCTGAAAACTCCGCAGGCTTCCATAATCCACAAGGCTCGATGGATTCACTGAGAGAATCAGTAGTCCAATCGAACAAGGCAGTCCGTCTTGCCACAGAAGAGCTTGTGAAAAAAGGCGTTAATATGGAAGAACTCGACAAGGAAATCGAAAAGGTGAAAAAAGCGGTTCTCGACGAAAACGTTAATGAGAAGAAAAAGGACGCAGCCGTCAATAGCTATTTCCCTGCTCAAGCGCCAGTTGTACCAGCAGTACCGAAAAAATAATCCTATCTGTACATTCCTTAGAGGGTTTAGGGTTCAGATGGTATATTTAGAAAACACTGTTTCTTTTTGAGACAGTGTTTTTGTTGTGTATGTGGTACTAGGATTGTTGCGGGAGAATTATAGGGTTTGGCGGAATAAACGGGGATTTGGCGGAATAACTGGAAAAGTTGGCGTAATCACCTCTAGAATCCACAGAATTATTTAAAAGTTTCACGAATTTCCTATTTTAATACGACAGATCATAGCCCGCCAATACTGGAAAAGAAAAAGAATTGCACCCCACTTGAAAAAGGAATAGAATAAATCTTTGGAAATTGAAAAGTGAAATGTGAAGGGGCGTTTTTATATGCCACGTGCCTTATGGCTCTTAATAATTGGAATGATCGTTAATGTAACAGGCTCTTCATTTTTATGGCCTTTAAATACAATCTATATACACGACCATTTAGGGAAGTCCTTATCAGTAGCTGGAATTGTTTTAATGTTAAATTCCGCCGCTAGTGTGATCGGAAACCTTTATGGCGGCAGCCTATTCGATAAAATTGGCGGCTACAAATCTATTATTTTAGGAATAAGTATTACGCTTGCAGCCCTTGTTGGCTTAACGTTCTGGCATGGCTGGCTAGCATATACTGTTTTCCAAATCATTATTGGATTTGGTACGGGAATTATTTTTCCATCAATGTATGCCATGGCAGGGTCTGTTTGGAAAGAAGGCGGGCGTAAAGCATTTAACGCCATTTATGTTGCCCAAAACCTTGGAGTAGCCTTGGGTGCATCTCTTGGAGGGATTGTTGCAGCTCATTCCTTTCAACTAATCTTCCTTGCAAATACAGTCATGTACGTCCTCTTTTTACTCATAGCGGTATTTGGCTATAAGGGAATCTTAGTGGATTCAGGAAAACAAGGAACGATCGATATAAATGTTCCAACCGTTACGAATAGAAAAAATCTGTATGCCTTATTGATACTGTGCACAGGTTATTTGCTGTGCTGGGTGGCTTATGTACAATGGCCAACGACGATTGCGTCGTATACACAGGAAATCCATATCTCTTTAACGCAATATAGCTTATTATGGTCGATAAACGGAGCCCTCATTGTCGTTGGCCAACCGCTTTTAAATAGTGTGTTGAAACATCTAACCGCCTCACTCAAACTACAAATGATTATTGGCATTGGTATTTTTATTGTTTCATTTTTAGTCGCAGGGAAGGCAACGGTATTCTCAGGATTTCTTGTCGGGATGATCATCCTAACAATCGGTGAAATGTTCATCTGGCCGGCTGTGCCTACAGTCGCCTTTGACTTAGCTCCAAAGGGCCGTGAAGGTTTCTACCAAGGAATCGTCAACAGTACAGCAACAGGTGGAAGAATGGTAGGGCCCTTAATGGGAGGAATGATCGTTGACATGTATAACATGTCAGCACTATTCATAGTTTTAATTTTGTTATTCCTAATCGCAATTGTAACAACATTACTATATGATCGAAGTCTAAAAACGAAAATGGTGTCAGGCACCATCCATGGACAAATATAGGATTTGTCCGTGTGGAGAGGACAGTGGGGGTTCATATGCTCTCACTTTTTTTTGTTTAAAAGGTGGATATTTTGTCTATCATGAATCTAGGCGATTGTTTGGGTTGCATACTTACTGAAAATTTAATACAATAACCGTAATACTTTATATTAATATTGAAAAGACAGTGATCAGGAGTAGTAATGGTTCATACCCGCAAATAGAGAGTTGACGGCTGGTGGAAGTCAACCGGGTACATCATGAACTCGCCTTTGAGTTGCAAGCGTGAAGGAATAGTAAGGCTTGCCGTTTTCCGCGTTAAGGATGAATGAAGCGAGTGCAGTCAGCACTAATGTGGGTGGTACCGCGGGAAGATACATACAATCCTCTCGTCCCTTTTTGGGATGAGGGGTTTTTTATTTTTTTTTAGGAGGAAGAGCATTATGAGTTTCGACCATAATCAAATCGAACAAAAGTGGCAAAAGAAATGGGAAGAAGAAAAAACATTTAAAACAAGCGAAGAATTTGATAAAAGAAAATTTTACGCTTTAGATATGTTTCCATATCCGTCAGGGGCAGGTCTACACGTTGGACACCCTGAAGGCTACACAGCAACCGACATTCTTTCCCGCTTAAAGCGGATGCAGGGATACAATGTTCTTCATCCAATGGGCTGGGATGCGTTCGGCCTACCAGCGGAACAATACGCATTGGATACGGGTAACGATCCAGCGGAATTTACAGAACAGAATATCAATACGTTCCGCCGGCAAATTAAATCATTAGGATTCTCGTATGATTGGGATCGTGAAGTCAATACGACTGACCCTGAATACTACAAATGGACCCAATGGATTTTCTTAAAACTTTTTGAAAAAGGTCTAGCTTACATTGATGAAGTAGCGGTAAACTGGTGCCCTGCACTTGGAACGGTACTAGCAAATGAAGAGGTCATTGATGGCAAAAGTGAACGCGGCGGGCACCCAGTTGAACGTCGTCCGATGAAGCAGTGGATGTTAAGAATCACCGCTTACGGTGACCGTTTACTGGAAGACCTTGAAGAACTTGATTGGCCTGAAAGCTTGAAGGAAATGCAGCGCAACTGGATCGGCCGTTCAGAAGGTGCGGAAGTTACCTTCTCAATCGAAGGACATGAGGAGACATTCACTGTCTTCACTACTCGTCCTGATACTTTATTTGGTGCTACGTATGCCGTGCTTGCACCTGAACATTCCTTTGTTGAAAAAATAACAACAGCTGAACAGCGTGCTGCGGTTGATGCCTATTTAGACAAAGTTAAGACGAAAAGCGATTTGGAACGTACGGATCTTGCCAAAGAGAAAACAGGAGTATTTACTGGCGCCTATGCCATCAATCCTGCCAATGGGGAGAAAATGCCAATTTGGATTGCTGATTATGTGTTAGTAAGCTATGGAACTGGTGCGATTATGGCAGTTCCTGCACATGATGAGCGTGACTATGAATTCGCAAAAGAATTTAACCTTCCTATTAAAGCAGTTGTCGCAGGTGGAGATATTGACAAAGAAGCCTACACAGGCGATGGTGAACATATTAACTCTGAATTTTTAAATGGCTTGGATAAAACAGAAGGCATTCAAAAAATGATTGCTTGGTTAGAAGAAAAAGGGATAGGAACGAAGAAAGTAACCTTCCGCCTAAGAGATTGGCTGTTCAGCCGTCAACGTTATTGGGGTGAACCCATTCCGATTATCCATTGGGAAGATGGTTCAATGACAGCAGTTCCGGAAGACCAGCTTCCACTGATGTTACCAAAAACCACTGAAATTCGTCCTTCAGGGACAGGAGAATCACCACTTGCAGTTATTTCTGATTTCGTGAATGTTGTGGATCCGGAAACAGGTAAAAAGGGACGTCGCGAAACGAACACAATGCCGCAATGGGCGGGCAGCTGCTGGTATTATTTACGTTATATTGATCCAAAAAATGATCAAGCACTTGCTTCGCAGGAAAAATTAAATCATTGGCTTCCTGTTGATATCTACATTGGCGGTGCCGAACATGCCGTATTACATTTACTTTATGCGCGTTTCTGGCACAAATTCTTGTATGATATCGGTGTGGTTCCAACCAAAGAACCATTCCAAAAGCTATTTAACCAAGGAATGATTTTAGGCGAAGGAAATGAGAAAATGAGTAAATCAAAAGGGAATGTAGTAAACCCTGATGATATCGTTGGCAGCCACGGTGCTGACACCCTTCGCTTGTATGAAATGTTCATGGGACCGCTTGATGCATCGATTGCTTGGTCGACCAATGGATTGGATGGTTCCCGCCGCTTCTTAGATCGGATCTGGCGTTTAATGGTTGAGGAAAATGGAGAATTAAATCCAAAGATTCAAGCCAATGAAGAAACCTCTAGTTTGGAAAAAGTGTATCATCAAACCGTGAAAAAAGTGACTGAGGATTATGAAGGTTTGAGGTTTAACACGGCCATTTCACAAATGATGGTATTCATTAATGAAGCCTATAAGGCAACTGTACTTCCAAAAGAGTATATTGAAGGATTCGTTAAATTGCTTGCACCTGTTTGCCCGCATATCGCTGAGGAGCTTTGGGAAAAGTTGGGACACAGTGAAACGATAACTTACGAAGCATGGCCTGCCTATGATGAGGCAAAACTAGTGGATGAAGAAGTTGAAATTGTCATCCAGGTAAATGGTAAAGTAAAGACAAAACTTATGGTACCAACAGATGCAAGCAAAGAGTCACTTGAAGGCATCGCGATGGAAGATGCGCATATAAAGGAACAAATTGAAGGAAAAACAATTCGCAAGGTAATTACTGTTCCAGGAAAGCTTGTTAATATTGTAGCAAATTAAAAGAATGGCCCCTCTCTTGGGGCTGTTTTCCTGAAGGGGATGGACTAGATGGAAGAAATTCAAACGATTACACCAGAAGAATTAGAAAAGAAGCTTGAGGCAGGGGAGAAACTTGAGCTTGTGGACGTTAGGGAAGATGAAGAAGTAGTATTCGGGATGGTACCAGGAGCTAAGCATATTCGAATGGGTGACATTCCTGCTAATCTCGACTATTTTGACAAGGATAAGGAATATATTTTTATTTGCCGCTCAAGTGCCCGCAGTGGAAATGTCTGCCATTATCTAAAGGACCAAGGATATAAGGTTCGCAATATGGTTGGCGGCATGCTCGCATGGACTGGAGAAACAGAATATACAGAATAACCGATTCCACCATGGAATCGGTTTTTTTGTGTAAATAAGCAGCGCTTGCGCTTTCTGGGTTAGTGAGAGACCTCAAGCTTAGGTTTATCTCTCATCAACATACCTCCTAAAAGGATAAGCGGCAGGATATTGACTGCAGCAAGTACGGCACCTTGAATATCTGTACCAATCAATAAACCATGTATCGTAACGAATATATATAGGACCGGATTCAATGCGTGTAATTTCCGCCATTTTTGATAGCCGATTTTTTTTCGTGCTTTGGATGTAACGATCGTCATAATTAAGAAATAAAGGGATAGTGCGCCCAGCGCCATTGGCAAGGGCTTATAGTCCGTATTAAACGGTATGAGTATCTCTAACCATTGTAACGAGATATATGAATCGATTAGTAAAAATCCTACGTGGCCAAGGACAAGATAAAGGGCCCAATTAGACATTGATTCATGCAAAAATAGGGAAGTAGTGACCTTTTGTTTTCGCTTTTTCTGAACTTGAGAGTATAGTCCAATGATGACAGACAAGTAAAGTAAAAGGTAAGCTACCAAACCTGTAGCACGGATCATATACCATTCAAACATTTCCAAGTTACTCTCCTCCTCTCCAAATATCTCCGTCATTAGTAATTAACACAGCCTGGACACCTTTACTATTTATCCACTCTTGACCAGCCTGTTTACCAAGTAAAAGAACCGTTTTTGCCCAAACGTCAGCTTCCAAAGCAGTAGGGGCTGTCACTGTTGCCGATACAATCTTACTTTTACTAGGTTTTCCTGTTCGAGTATCAATCAAATGATGCGTCCACTCCCCATTCATCCGCCATGTCCTTTTCATGGTTGTGGACGTCGCCAGCGCACCTTTTTGAACCTGAATCGAAGAAATCATCGTTGTTTCGGCAAATGGATTCTCGATCCCAATATTTAATGGTCGTGGCAACGTGCCGAAAATGCGGATATCACCACCCACGTTGATAAAGCCATAGCCCAACCTATCTAAAAGCAGTGCGGCACGATCAATCACCCAGCCCTTGGCCATTCCCCCAAGATCGATTTTTGATAATAGGGTTACGGACCGTTTACTTTCATTTAGTATAAAAGGTTGCGAACTTATCGCAGCCATTGTTGAAGGGGGAGTTACTGCTAACTCTTTCCCCTTTATCATTTCAATCGATTTTGAATAGCCGTGGTTTTCAAGCGTCGATAGAATGCTAGGATTAAAAATACCTTCCGTTTCTTCAAAAAATCGAAGAGCGTCTGATAAGATTGAAATCATCTCACTGCTAACGATTACTTTTTCAACTTGTTGATTTATTCGTGATAGTTCACTATCGGAGCGGAAACGGCTGCATGTATCCTCAATCAATTCAAATAGCTTGTAGATAGGCATCATATCGTTGGCAAATAACTCATGATTAATAGAGATTTTCACAATAGTACTCATGGAGGGGAACTGGTAGGTAAACATCAGGTTCCACCTGTAGTCGTGTCAAAGCCGCCTTGATGTCCCATTCCAGGTCCGCCGCCATTTGAAAATTGATCCTGTTGATTACTGTTTCCATTGAATTGATCATTATTATTCGAGTACTGATCACTAGAATCAAAATTATTGTTAGAATCATCATTTTGATTGTATTGCGATGAGTTACCGCCATCAAAGGATTGATCAAAACCTCTACCATGGTCAGTACTTTGTTGTGTATTAAAGCCATCCTGTGATTGCTGATTAGAATTATTATTTGAGGATTGCCCTTGAGTAAGTGCCACTTGATTGCTCGCTTGATCGCCATTTGATAGACCAAGAAAGGATACCATTCCAGCTACTAATGCCAAACTCCCAAAACTAACGCCCCAAGAGATTTTTTGTTTTTTATCCATTTTTAATGCTCCTTTCTATAGGTGAAACTGTCTTTCTAAAAAGGAGTTTACAAGTTGAATCTTAAAATAACCTTAATTTTTCAGTCTGCTTATTTTTAAAATTCAGATAAGTTGTTAATAATGGTAGTAAAAAAGAGAGGGAGAGAGAAAAGTGATACAGGTTAAATTGTTTGATCGGGAACATGAGAAGGACTTAGAAAAGGAAATGAATCGGTTTTTAAGAGGGATAGATGAAACAAGCCTGCTCGATATTAAATATAATGTGGCAGCAATGCCGGAGGAAGAAGAAGAGGAGCAGATTTATTGTTTTTCCGCGATGATAATTTACAAGGCCTGACAAATAGTCAGACCTTTTTGTTCTTTGCAGACAGGGCTGCATTGGTACCAGCTAATCTTCCAGTTACAAGGGCAGAGGTAATATTATACCCGCCAGTATAACCATGTACATCAAGGATTTCACCACAGAAATATAAACCATTCATTAATTTCGAGCCCATCGTTTGTGGCTCGATTTCTTTAACAGACACACCGCCGCCAGTGACAAAAGCTTTTTCAATAGGCAAGGTGCCATTTACTTTTATCAGGAATTGCTTGCAGCTCTTTGAAAAACTACGAATTTTTTCATTGGAAATCGTGCCACCTTGCTCAGATGGGTCAATCCCATTATGTTCTAATAGAAATAGAAGATATCGTTCAGGGACTAGCCCTTTAAGCGTATTTTTAATGCTTTTCTTAGGCTCACTTTTAACAAGCGCAAGAATTTCTTGAAAAACTTCTTCCTCTTTTTTGTCTGGTAGTGCATCAAGGCTCATGGTTACTTCTTTTAAATTCCACTTTTTCATAGCTTTGACTACGAACTGACTGCAGCGCAGCACGGCAGGTCCGCTGATTCCAAAATGGGTAAAAATCATATCCATGCGGTGCGAGATAATCGGCTTTCCTTTCGGATTCAAAACACTTAAGTCAATGTCTCTTAGTGATAAACCTTGCAGGGCTTTATTTTTAATAAATGGTTCGCTAGAGGTGACAGGGACTTCAGTTGGAAACAGATCCGTAATCGTATGTCCTGCTTTCTTCGCCCAAGCATACCCATCACCAGTTGAACCTGTATGTGGAACTGATTTTCCCCCAACGGCAATCACGATCGATTTAGCTGATAATTTTTGACCATCTTTCAACAAGACGGCAGAAACGGTTCCATTTTCATAGAAAAGGTCCTCTACAGGGCTATTTTTGAAAATCCTGACACGAAGCTTTTCTAACTGATTTAATAGGGCGTCAACGACAGATTGAGCCTTATTGGAAACGGGGAACATCCGCCCGTGATCCTCTTCCTTTAATTCGATACCTAATTTTTCAAAGAACTTAATAATATCTTCATTACTAAAGATTGAAAAGGCACTATATAAAAACTTACCGTTCCCCGGCAGGTGCTTGATGATTTCCTCAATTGGCAGGCGATTCGTCACGTTACAGCGACCACCTCCGGAAATAGCTAACTTTCTGCCGAGCTTGTCTCCTTTATCAATTAAAAGTACTTTTGCGCCTTTTTCACCAGCTGCAATGGCCGCCATTAACCCAGAAGGTCCGCCGCCGATGACAATTACATCATAATCCATATTTCCACCAACTTTACTTTAATCCGTCACTCCATTATAAACATTTATCATCAAAATAAAACGAATGTGCCCTTTTTTTCATAAATTTAACTTGGAAGTTAGTAGCGTCTGAGAGAAAGAAGTTGTAAACTACTAATAGTGTGCAAAAAAAGTCGAATTATTTGTGAAGAAGCGCACGTATTTCTTCGGGTAGGAAGGGATTCTATGCAGTCTAAGCTTTTAAGAGGAACATTTATTTTAACGTTTGGAACAATACTATCTAAGGTTATCGGATTAATTTATGTTATTCCGTTTTATCAAATTGTTGGGAAACACGGGACGCAGCTTTATTCATTTTCATATGTCCCATATACCATTTTTATTAGTATTGCAACGGCGGGTGTACCGCTGGCTGTTTCAAAATTCATTGCAAAATATAATGCACTTGAAGAGTATGCCGTTGGCCGAAAGCTGTTTAAATCGGGACTAGTGGTTATGTTGTTGACTGGGTTTGTGGCATTCTTAGTGATGTATTCCGCTGCACCTATGTTAGCTGAATTAAGTCATCCTGGTAAAGGACAACTGGCCAATGTTACGACGGTTATTCGGGCTGTTAGTTTTGCATTAATCGTTGTGCCAATTATGAGCTTAATCAGAGGTTACTTTCAGGGACATCAATCAATGGGACCTTCGGCTGTTTCACAGGTTGTCGAACAAATCGTACGAATTATTTTTACACTTGCAGGAGCCTATGTTGTTCTGAAATTTTTACATGGCACTATTGTTTCGGCAGTTAGCGTTGCCACCTTTGCAGCATTTGTCGGTGCTATCGGAGGATTAGTTGTTTTATTTTGGTATTGGTATAAAAGAAAACCCTATTTGGACGAGCTACTTGAACATGATAAAGGGAACAGCCATATTTCTTTAAAGGAAATCTATAAAGAAATTCTTTTATACGCAGCGCCCTTCGTTTTTGTCGGGATTGCCAATCCGTTATTTCAATTTATCGATCAAATTACCTTTAACCGGGCGATGTCCGCAATGGGCAATGCCAAGCAGGTGGCTGATGCGGCCTTTGGTATATTAAATTTCGAGTCACATAAAATTGTCATCATTCCTGTATCACTTGCAACGGCCTTTTCCTTAACACTCATACCGAGTATTACAAAGGCATTTGTAGAGAATGATCAGAAAAACATGAACCGGCAATTAAACCAAACCTTTCAAGTTTTGCTCTATTTAACATTACCGGCTGCTATCGGGCTTTCGTTATTGGCCGAACCGGTTTACACAGCTTTTTATGAGCATGATAATCTTGGGACACAAGTATTAGGCGCCTATGCACCTGTTGCGATTCTTTTTTCCCTCTATTCTGTAACAGCAGCCATATTGCAGGGAATTAACGAACAGCGCTTTACCATCTTAAGCTTGCTTGTGGGTTTATTAATAAAATTTGCTCTAAACATTCCATTAATTAAAATGTTTGAAACAAGAGGGGCCGTTCTCGCCACCGCGCTTGGTTATACGGCAGCGATTGTCATTAATTTAATTGTGATTAAGACATTCTCCGGCTATCGTTTCCGACTGGTATGGCGGAGGAGTTTATTGATTATCATCTTCGCAGGATTGATGTGGGCAGGAACAGAAATTGTTTATAAATTACTATTACTATTCCTTTCTCCTGCATCAAAGGGTCAATCCGTCTTACTTATCGTGATAAGTGCCGGAGTGGGCGCCGTCATCTATTTTTACTTAGGCCTGAAATCAGGACTAGTGAACCGTTTATTTGGTGACAGGGTCGATCGAATCAAGCAAAAACTAAGGTTAAGATTTTAAAAATCTTCTTAAAAAGGAGATGGGACAGTTGAGAATTGATAAAATGCTAGCTAATCTTGGCTATGGCAGTCGAAAAGAAGTGAAACAGCTTCTAAAAAGTAGTGCGGTCAAAGTGGATGATGTAGTAGTCAAGGATGCAAAACAGCATGTGGATACATCTAAACAAACCGTGACTTTAAATGGTGAGGTTATTGAATACAAAGAATTTATCTATCTAATGATGAACAAGCCTCAAGGAGTCTTATCGGCTACAGAAGATAGCTCTACCGAAACGGTTATCGATTTATTAGAACTCGAGGAACAGGTTTATGAGCCGTTTCCCGTTGGAAGATTGGATAAGGATACAGAAGGTTTACTGCTGATCACCAATGATGGTCAGTTGGCACATCGATTACTTTCACCGAAAAAGCATGTTCCGAAAACGTATTTTGCAGTAATCGATGGTGAAGTGACCGAAGAAGATGTACTTGCCTTTGCTAATGGTGTAACCTTGGATGATGGCTACGAAACAAAACCTGGTGAGTTGAAAATAATAAAATCCGGTATCCGTTCTGACATCGAACTAACCATCACGGAAGGCAAATTTCATCAAGTGAAAAGAATGTTTGAAGCTGTTGGTAAAAGAGTGGTTTATCTCCAACGGATTTCGATGGGCCCCTTGCCGTTGGATGAGACACTGGAGTTAGGTGAATATCGGGAATTAACAGACGAAGAAGTAGAATTATTGCGAGAATATCAAGTGAAATAATCTTAAAATGTAAAAAGCAGCTATTTTTTTAGCTGCTTTTTCCTTTTAATAAATATTTCGCTATGAAATAACGTTAGTAAAGCGTGAATATGGAATTTTCTTGCCTTTAATAAGTTCAATCAGCGAATTTGGCAATTTTATCAGCGAATTTCCTTGTTGAATCAGCGAATCCATATTCTCATATATGGTTGATTATTGATAGGCCTTCAAATCTAACATTGTTTCTAAATCGACAATTTCAACATTTCTTTTTTGCAATTCTTCTATTAGCTGTGGTAAGGCCTTTTTGGTTTCAATCTTATCGGAATCGGAGTGCATTAAGATAATGTCACCGTTTCGAAGATTATCGATCACATTGCGAATGATATTTTTTGAATCCATTTGGGACCAATCCAGGGTATCAATGGACCAGAGGACAATGGAATAACCCTCTTGTTTTGCAACCTCTGCCACCTGTACATTTGTATCTCCATATGGTGTACGAAGGATTGCCGGCTCCTTGCCAATAACTGATTTAATTGCTTTCCCAGCTTGATCAATTTCGAGTCTAGTAGCGTTTTTGCCTAATTTGGTTAATTCCACATGATTAAAGCTATGGCTTAAGACTAAGTTTCCATTTTTAAAGGCGTCCCTTACAACATCAGGATGCTTATTAACCTTACTGCCAATAAAAAAGAAGTTTCCTTTTACATGGTGGTTTGCCAAAATCTCAATGATTGCTGGTGTGATTACTTCATCAGGTCCATCATCAAACGTTAGGGCCACCTGTTTTTTATCAGGGCCATTAATATAGACACCCTCTTGGTTTTTAGCAAAGAGGACGATATCTTTCCGCCATTTTTGCATCGAAGCCCAAGCTGATTCTGATAACTGATTGGAGTTTCCTTTTATATCAAGGATGTATTCGTTATTTGATGCTGTGATGGTAGATCTTTTTGGGTTTAAAACAGAAATATGATCAATCACATTACTACTTTTCGGAAAAATCAACTTAAGCTGAATTTCCTGCTTCAATTCATAAACATAAATATTTTCATTATTATTGTCTCGTATTTCCTTAGGCTGTCCGAATGATCTGACCACCATCTTGTCAGTAATTTCTTTGAGGTCAGCATCATAGGAACGAACGTCGAAAATTTCTCCTGCCTTGTTATAGCCTAAAACGATGTTTTTATTGTCATAGGTGGCATAGGTGCCAGAACCTGCCTGATCAACCTTGTCGGGTTCACCCCATTCAGAGTTAACTTGTTCGATTGTGCGATCAAGCGCATTAAATGGACAATCCTTCACCATTCCTTTTTGAGCCAAATCCTTAATATTATCAAGCTTTTTTAAATAGGATTGGTTTATTCCCTTAGGCTGTAGGCCATTTTGCTTTTGCTGTACATTATTACTTGGATGCAGCTGTTCAGAATCACAAGCAGTTAATAGTGTAGACAAAGAGAAAATGACCGTCAAGATAGGTGTTAACAACTTCATTAGGGGTTTCACTTCCCATAATTTATTTGATCTATATTTGATTTAATAATAGCAAAGACATTCAATTTTGGAAAAATTAAACTCAATCGCATGAAAAAAAGGACAAGCAATCAGCTTGTCCTAGATTTAACGTTTATTTTCAATTAAGCCTGTAGGAAAGATTGTAACATCCAGTTATGTTTATTGAGTTTGCCGATTAGGCCTAAAAACATATCACTGGTTACCTCGTCATTGTTTTGTTCAGCAACTTCCATCCCAGCTTTTAATTCATCAATGATTAAGGAAAAGTCATGGACGATTGTCTGAACCATTTCTTCAGCAGTTAATGTTTCACTGGTTTCTTCAATGGTTGCAAGTTGAAGATATTCTTTAAGGGTAGAAATGGGACTGCCGCCAATGGTTAATAATTGCTCAGCAAACTCATCAATTGTCGCTGCTGCTTCCTCATATAATTCTTCGAATTTGGCATGTAAGGTAAAGAAGTGAGGACCTTTCACATACCAGTGAAAACGATGTAATTTAGTATATAGTATATTCCAGTTTGCAATTTGTTGGTTGATTACTTGTTCAACGGTCATTTTAGCATTCCTCCTAATTTCTTATCAAAATTAATTATATCATATATTATTTAAAAGTAAATATTAAATGATAATAATTATAATTAAGAAAGGGAAACTTTTTTAAATAATTAGTAACTAGGTAGAACTCTGGGTATCTTAATAATATTTACTTGCAAAGGATACCTTAATTTTAAGGGGGAACTGTCATGAGACTTACACACGAGCAGGCTATTGAGTTACACGGCTTTAATAATTTGACGAAATCGTTAAGCTTTAATATGTATGATATTTGTTTTACAAAAACGAGGGAAGAACGTGAAGCCTATCTGAAGTATATAGATGAACAATACAGTGCAGACAGGCTGAAAAAAATTTTAACCCATGTATCAGATATAATAGGTGCCCATGTGTTAAATGTGGCGAGTCAGGACTTTGAACCAGCTGGGGCGAGCGTGACTCTATTGGTATCAGAGGGTCCAGTTGCTAATGCGCCGTCTGAATCCTTTGAGGAATCTCCGGGACCTCTGCCGGAATCGGTGGTGATGCAATTAGATAAGAGTCATATCACGGTTCATACATATCCGGAATTCCACCCTGATGAAGGAATAAGCACATTTCGGGCAGATATTGATGTTTCAACGTGCGGGGAAATTTCGCCGCTTAAGGCCCTTCATTATTTAATCCGTTCATTTGAAACAGATGTGATGACAATTGATTACCGGGTCCGCGGCTTTACAAGGGATAAGACAGGGCATAAGCTCTTTATTGATCATGAAATAAACTCGATTCAGAATTACATCCCTGAAGATGTCGGCGAATTATTCGATATGATTGACGTTAATGTCTATCAGGAACATATTTTTCACACAAAATGCAAGCTGCGTGAATTCGATTTAAATAACTATTTGTTTGGATACACAAAAGATAAGCTTTCACCTGATGAACATATTGAAATCACGGAGCGATTAAAAATTGAGATGGATGAAATCTTTTATGGGAAAAATATTATCCAATAGTAATGGAGCCGAAGGAAAAGTCATTAATTAAGGATCTACGTTACGGAACAAAGTCATAATTATGAATAGGGTCACGTAGAAGGTGTCTACGTGACCGAAACAGGGGTCTAACCAAGGATAGGGTAACGTAGAAGGGGTCTACGTGACCGAAACAGAG
>NZ_JAGGQR010000040.1:57534-94060 GCF_018613205.1 Bacillus sp. ISL-46 | reverse complement strand
ACGTAGAAGGTGTCTACGTTCCCCTAAGAATGCCAGAATGAAGAATAGGGTCACATAGAAGGCGTCTACGTTCCTGGAACGAATGGTGATTGAGAAACCCGCCTTTCAAAGTCAATTTTTAATCATCTAACAGATGATGCAGCATTCTATTTTTATCATCAAAAAACTGTTTCATAATCCGATAATGATTCGTTT
Organism: Bacillus sp. ISL-46; assembly: GCF_018613205.1. NCBI lineage: Bacteria > Bacillati > Bacillota > Bacilli > Caryophanales > Bacillaceae > Bacillus > Bacillus sp. ISL-46. The sequence continues at coordinate 93,865 of NZ_JAGGQR010000040.1, read as the reverse complement.
CCTCAAGTGTATTTTCAATAATTCCTTCTTCTGTAAATTCAAAGATTTTTGCCTTAGGATAAGCCATGATGATTGGCGAATGGGTAGCAATAATAAATTGGGAGTTCTCTTTCACCAAATCATGAATCCTTGTCAGCATCGACATCTGCCGCAGTGGGGAGAGGGCTGCTTCTGGTTCATCTAAAATGTATATCCCATTACCGCCAAACCGATGAAGAAAAGTGGCAAAGAAGGCCTCACCATGCGACTGTTCATGCAGGGAAACACCTCCGAATGATTCAATGACCCTTCTCCCGCCGCCTCCTTTATCCAGCTCCTCAATATTAGAAGCAACATTATAAAAACTTTCAGCGCGCAGAAAAAATCCATCCTTAGGTTTTTCGATACCCTTTATTACTTTGAGATAGTCTGCAAGAGGAGAATGTGAATCATAGGTTGAAAAATTAAAATTAAAGGACCCTCCCTCTGGATTAAAACCAACTGCTACCGCAATCGCTTCAAGCAGGGTGGATTTACCCATGCCGTTCTCCCCAATCAGGAAAGTAACATTCGGATGAAAAGCTAGTTCGTCTAAGCCTCGCAAACTGGGCAGGTTAAAGGGATATTTATTAAAAGAAGGAATTTCATCTCTTTTCAGATTAATTCTTCGTAAATATTGAGTATTTATCATATTTATTACCCCAATTTTTATTTTAATAAGGAAAGTTAGCAGATTGGTTAATATTAAAAGTAGCATATTTTTACTGCTTATCCTATATATTGATTTGTAATAATTATGGGATGAAAGTATATTGAATGAAAATTACGGTGATTTTACTTAATGTGAAGTCACCGTTTTTGTTTTTAAAAAAGAAATGCTTGACGTGCAACCAAATGGTGTTATATAGTCTTGATGTGAAACCAAATGGTTTCGTAATGAAGTAGTAATCGCAGCAAAATTCGAGGAGGCAATAAAAATGGGAAATGAGTCACAGGCAACATTAGAAGATATAAAGTATACAGTCGTTTACAATGCTCCAATTGCTAAAGTATGGGATGCAGTAGCTACAGCAGAAGGTCTGGGTGCGTGGTTCATGCCGAATGATCTTCAGCCTGTTGAAGGTCATGAATTTCACTTAAATGCTGCGCAATTTGGCATGTCGCCATGTAAGGTAACACATGTCGATCCACCTAACAAACTTTCATTTAATTGGGGAAAAGATTGGACACTAACATTTGAATTAAAAGAACTGGATGATAAAACAGAGTTAACTCTTATCCATGGTGGCTGGGACGCTAACAAAGTTACAGAATTCGGTGCTCCGCATACTCCTATCCGCGATAACATGAATCAGGGCTGGGCAGGTCTTGTGAAAAAATTGCAAGCACATGTTGAGGCATAAATGGCGGCTTCATCTGCAAAGCATGATGTTTTTCAAGCCATCGCTGATCCAACAAGGCGAAAGCTGTTAAAACTTCTTAGCAAGGAAGAGATGCCTGTCACGGCGATAAGTGAACACTTTCCGATAAGTCGAACCGCTGTGTCCAAGCATTTACGTGTATTAGCAGATGCCGGGCTAGTTAAGGAACGGAAAGCGGGCAGGGAAACAAGGTACAAGCTGGAGCCGGAGCCTTTAAACGAACTAAAGGATTGGCTCCAATATTTTGAGCTATTTTGGGAAAATAAGCTCTCAGCACTTAGGCTATTTGTTGAGCCAGATGTGAAGGAAATCAAACATCTCCATCCGGTAATTGAAAAGCCAGAAGACAAAAAAGATTAAAAAAGTGATACCCATGTAAATATTGGGTATCACTTTTTTAGTTTTTAATGAGAGGTCTCCACGGCAGTCTTGGAATGTTGCAGATAACTTGTCACCCATCCAATACCCCCCGCTATTACTAGGTAGAAAAGTAAGATTAGTATTTGCTGTTGTAGTTGGGCCCAATCCCCTAGGGAGATAACATCTTGGAAGCTCCGTAATGAATGGGCCATTGGTAAAGCATTACCGATCTTGCTTAGGATAGGATTACTCAATTCACCCGGGAATGTTCCACCACATGTAGCTAATTGTAAAACCAATAGTGTGACAGCCATAAATTTCCCTGCAACACCAAACAATGTCACTAACATAAGGATGACCGTCATGAAGGTTAAGGAGACAATGACACTGGATACAATAAACAAGGGAACACTTACCACATGTACTTTGAATCCGAAAAGGACTACCAAATCGACAAATAACACTTGTATTAATGCGATTGAGTACTTAAGTCCGAGTTTATTAATAAAATGCTCTGTTCCATTAACCTTAAGATCTTGTCTGCGTCCTAATGGAAGGATGTTAGCTGCCATTATTCCACCTACATAAAATGCTAAAGATAGAAAATAGGGGGTAATTCCAGTCCCATAATTCGGAACCTCGGATAAATCCGATTCTACTAATTTGACTGGTTCTGAGAACATCGAGGTTAATTGGTTATTATTATGGATACTAGACGTTTGCTTAGCAGCATCATTTAATTTTGTGGCTAACTCGTCTGAACCAACGCTCAATTGATCCAAACCATCTACCAACTGATTGGTGCCGTTATCTAATTTACTTCCACCGTTTGCTAAATCAACTATTCCATTGTTTAAAGAGGAAAAACCATTTTTCCATTGACCGAAACCATTGGAAAATTGTACGGTTCCCTCAGATAATTTGTTTGCCCCGGTGGCAGCATCATCCATTTTATCGCCAAGCTTTGTCATACCATCTTGGACTTTTGTTTGTCCTTGAACTAATTTGTTTGCCCCTTGAGCAAGTTGGACTTGACCACTTCTCAATGAATCAGCTGCTTTTGATAGGCCGGTTGACATGGCAGCAATTTGTTGGAAGGTAGGATCATTTTTCATATCAGGGTGATTTTGTAAAAATAGTTCTACTGTTTTCGATAATTCATCTGTCGTGTTTTTCACCCCTGCTTGACCTTGAGATAACCTTTCACTATTCAAAGCCAAAGATTGCATGCCTTCCGTTAATTGTTCCATCCCAACTTCTACACTTGCATGACCTTCAGAAAGCTTTTCCATGCCATTAGAAAGTGCTAGTGAGCCCTCTTTTAAACCGGCAAGCCCATGGGTCAATTTTTGTTGACCGTTTGAAAGCCGCTGACTCCCATCCTCTAACTTTTTTGCACCATTATTTAAGCGGTCGACACCATCTGACAGCTGGATCATTCCATTCTTAGCATCGATTGTTCCTTGATTAATTTTTGACGCACCATCGCCGGCATCACGTAAGCCGTCTGCTAATTCAACAAACTTTGAAAATACGCCATCTGCGTAGGATTTCGTGATGCTAGCTGATATTTTTGTCTTCATTTCTTCCGTTGCGGTCGTACTAATTTGTGAGGCAACAAAGTTTTTTCCTGGATTTATTTTAAAATTTAGTTTTGCCTGCTCGGGATGTTCATCCATTAATGTACTAACTTTTTGTGAAAAATCTTTTGGAATCGTCAGAACCATATAATATTTCCCGTCTTTCAAACCTTGGTTTGCGGTCTTTGCAGAGAGGAAATAGAATTTGAGATCCTTGTTTTCTTTTAAGTTTTTGACAAATTCCTGACCTGCCTCAATCGACTTGTTATCCATCATCGATCCATGATCTAGATTGACGACAGCGACAGGAAGTTGATCTAACCGTCCATAGGGATTCCAGTAACCAGCAAGAAAGAAACCAGAATAAATTAACGGAACGATTAATAGGAACACTAAGGCGATCCTTCCGTGCTTATGGTGCCACATCATCTTTAAATCCCTAAATACTAAGTGAATTCCTTTCATAATGACCCCTTTACATTTAAGTTTTTTACATAACCACAATGATAAATACTTTTACGTATATTGTATAATATATAATTAGTTATCATTTAGTAGCTTTCAAGCTATTGATAAGGGGGCATAATTGATGGAATTTTTACAATTACAGTATTTTCAAACAGTTGCCAGACTTGAGCATATGACCAAAGCCGCAGAAGAACTTCAAATTGCCCAACCCTCTTTAAGTAAAACCATAGCACGATTAGAGGAAGATTTGGGTGTTCCATTATTTGATCGGAAAAATCGACAGCTCCGGTTAAACGACTACGGAAAACTGTTTTTAGATCGAGTGAATCGGATATTTTTAGAATTAAATGAAGGGAAAAGAGAAATTGCGGAAAGAGCTCATCAAAGGCAAACGCAAATTACTTTAGCGGTCAGTATTCCAAGGGTCCTTCCTGAGTTATTGAGTTCTTTTTTAAAGCTTTTTCCCGAAATTAAATTTCAACAAGTCCTAGAGTCAACCTCCTCAATGAAAAGCCGGCTGGAAAAGGCGGAGATTGATTTTGGTATTTCATCCGTGCCTATTGAGGGGACGGATATCGTCTGGGAACCGCTAATGACTGAAGAAATCTACTTAATTGTTCCCCCAGAACATCGTTTATCGAGGAGAGAAGAAATATTTCTTAATGAAGTAAAGGACGAGCCTATTATCGGTATGAATACTGGTTTCGGATTTAGAAACTTAACAGATGAATTTTGTCGTAAGGCAGGATTTGTTCCAAACATTGCTTTTGAAGGAGATGAGCCGGGGGTGATAGGGGATTTAGTTAAACAAGGTTTAGGGATTGCTTTTATTCCAGAAATTTCGTGGCTCCATCATACGAATCCCTTTCCAAACAAACTGAGAATCATTGAACCAAAATGCCAAAGGACCATTGGGTTAGGCTGGTCAAAGAGGCGATATTTATCTGAGGCGGGACAAGAATTTCGTCAGTATGTGATCGAGTACTTTTCAAAGCTTTCTCTTTGAAAAAGGAAAAAAGGCCAACAAGTAAATTGAGGGCCTTTTCTGTATCAATTAAGCGGTAATTTCATTCAAACCATTTTTTCTAACAAGAAATGAGAGAATGATTAACAAGCCAATGGTTGCCAAGCTTACGGTTGTACCAATTAGATTATTTGGATTAAACACAAATCCAACAAAGATTATGCTTAAAGATACAATGGCGAAGATGGTCGTATATGGAAACCATTTTACGTTAAATGCCGGTTGACTTTTGTAAAGTGGTCTTAGTTTTAACTGTGCTGCACAAATACTAATCCAGATTAGCATGACTGTAAACCCTGGAATGGTCATGAGATAGCCGATTACCTCACTAGGTGTTAGATAGGCTAGGTAAACACCTGCTAATATACATATACTTGTAAGCATTATTCCTGTTAATGGAATTCCCTTTGCAGAGAGCTTTGCTAACCCCCTAGGCGCAACGCCACTTTGTGCCATAGAAAACAGCGTTCTGGATGTCGCATAAATACCTGAATTTGCAGCGGACAGTACGGCTGTCAGCAGGACAAAATTCATAATATGTGCTGCTCCAGGCAACCCTGTTGTACTGAAGACCTGAACGAAAGGACTGTCTGCACCCGTAACCTTGTCCCAAGGCATGAGTCCACAAATGATTAGTATTGGTAATATATAAAAAATAATAACACGCCAAACTGCCCCTTTAATAATCTTTGGCAATACTCGCTCAGCATCCTTTGTCTCGGTAACAGCGACCCCAATTAACTCCGCACCACCATACGAAAACATGACCACTAAAAAGGCGCTGAAAGTTCCACCCATTCCGTGCGGGAAAAATCCGCCGTGTGCTGTGTAGTTAGCGAGCGGATCCTGGATCGAGCTTGGAATAATTCCTAATAGGAGTGAAAAGCCTAAAATGATAAACGCTATCAGCGCTATGATTTTAATTCCAGCAAACCAAAATTCAAGTTCCCCATAATTTTTTACTTGAGTTAAATTAATTCCTACGATTATAACTGCGCAAAGGAAACTTAACACCCATAATGGTATTGTAGGAAACCAAAATTGTAGGAAACTTCCCGCTGCTAATAATTCAACAACCGTAACAAGAATCCAGTTGATCCAGTAAAGCCATCCCACAATATACGAAACTTGGAATCCAAATGCTTTGTTTACTAAATGCTGTACATTTAAATTTGGAAAAGCAAGCGCCATTTCCCCTAAGGCAGCCATTATGATAAATAGTAAAAGGCCGCCAATTAAATAGGCAATTACAACACTCGGTCCTGCAATCGCCAAGGTGTCGGAACTCCCTTTAAAAATCCCCGTACCAATCATACCAGCTAAGGCTATAAACTGGACATGCCTCGGTAATAATCCTTTTTGTAAGTTCTGATGATTATTTTTCATGTTATTCCTACCCACTTATCTTTTTTGCTTAGACGCTTTTAAGCGCTAAAGTATTTTTGATATTAATATACTACCATACTATCGAAAACTGTCAATTAGTGTAGAGGATTTTAGATCAACCCATTCTACTGTTTCTACACAAGTACAGTGGCTTAGCTCCCTCCCATCATGTTCTTGCTATGGGGTTAAAATATTATCCATAAGAATTTTTTTTGGTTGAAGGAAACTTTGTTTGAAATGGCGAATATAATTAATTAAGGCAGGAGATGATTAATATGTTCGTAACCCCTCGATTGCAACGGAGGATTTTCATTTATTCATATGTTTTTAGAAAACTAGGGATCCTAAGTGAACAGGAATATCAAAAAATCACGAACCAAGTACATGAGCACCATTGATTTTAGATAAACAAAAAGCACGCGAGATGGGCTCGCGTGCTTTTTTATGAAATTATGCTAATTTATTTTTTTATTAAGAAGACATTTTTACTCTCTTTTGTGTTGTCGTCCATTTTCCGCGGCTTGGGCTAATTACCAAGTCATTATAGGCTAAGACATTTAAATCTCGTTGTATGGTGCGAGGAGTGATACCAAATTCCTCTACAAGTTCTTGCGTAGAAACAGTGCCGTTATTGCGGATAAACATGTAGATACATTTGATGCGGTTTAACATCCGGTTAGTTGAAGGTTTCAAAGAACCACTCCCTATCCTTTTTTCAAACCCATGGCAATACCCTGCTACCGACAGCCTATTTGAAGATTCCTCTTCAAGAATATGTAGTTTTCTTTTCCGCGCAGACATCTCCTTTTCGTGGATGATTACTGTGGATACTTAGATGTCTTACATGTCTTACATCTAACCTTATTGTAACCACAAAATCAGAAAATTTCCACCAATATACTTAAATTTACAAAATAAACATCTAAAATTAACAAAAATTGTTCGGATTTTCGCCCTCCTTTACCATACTCTTACTATAGGTTATGGGCGATAATGTATGGATTATGACTAATTATTTGAATTTTTAGTTAAATTGGTTGATTTATTTTTTGCATAATAAAAAAACAACGTTTATTGAAGCAAAATTGATAAAATATTTACAATAATGATATTGTTATGGTGGAAGTGAATTCATCAACGAAAGGGGGATTTACATTTGACGAAGATTGATTGGATGAGTGAAGTTGAAAAAAGAAAACAGTCCCTGATTACGGACACACAGGATTTATTACATATAAGAAGTCTTTTAGACGAAGAGAATACATCTGCTGAAGCGCCGCTTGGGAAAGGCGTGAAGGAAGCGCTTGATTTTATGCTGACTCTTGGTGAAAAAGATGGATTTATTCCGAAAAATGTAGGGAACCTTGCCGGACATCTTGAGTTTGGTGAAGGTGAGGAACTGCTTGGAATCCTTTGTCATGTGGATGTGGTACCTGAAGGTGATGGCTGGTCAAGTGATCCATTTGAAGCCGAAATTCGTGATGGAATGATTTTTGCCCGTGGTGCACTAGATGATAAGGGACCGACGATGGCTGCCTATTATGCAATGAAAATTGTTAAGGATCTCGGTCTGCCACTTAAAAAGCGTGTTCGAATGATTATCGGAACCGACGAAGAAAGTAATTGGCGCTGTGTAGAGCACTATTTTAAGCATGAAGAAATGCCAACTTTAGGATTTGCTCCAGATGCAGATTTCCCTATTATTAATGCGGAAAAAGGGATTGCGGATTTTGATATGGTTCAGAAAAAATCGCCACAGGAATCTGTGGAGTCCAATATCAAGGTCGTCGGCTTTACTTCAGGTAAAAGATACAACATGGTTCCCGATTATGCGAAAGCAACCATTCTTATCAAGGAAAATCCGGAAGAGACAGTTCAGCAATTTATAAACTTTATGAAGGAATATCAATTGGAGCATAGTCACAAAATCGAAAATGGTGAATTAAGTTTAGAAGTAAAAGGTGTCTCGGCCCACGGGATGGAACCGAGAAATGGTATTAATGCGGGCTTGTTTTTAGCGGAATTCCTTTCTAAGCAAAGGTTAGATGCAAAGGCCTCCGATTATTTCCAATTCGTTTCAAACTATTTCTTTAATGATTCCAGGGGTGTAAATCTTGGTGTGGCCTATTCAGATGACATTTCCGGTGAATTAACCATCAATCCTGGAAAGCTGACTTACAGTGATGAATTAGGTGGAAGAATTGGAATGACATGCAGATACCCTGTCACAAACAAAATGGATTCTACTAAAGCAAAACTGGATGATCTATTGCAAAATGAGGGATTCGAGATTGAAAATTTTTCTGACTCGAAACCACATTACGTCGATGAAAAAGAATTCCTGATTCAAACATTGAAAAAGGTTTATGAAGAACAAACGGGAGAAAAAGCTGAGTTAATTGCGATAGGCGGAGGGACCTACGCCCGTTCCCTAAAAGCAGGGGTAGCATTTGGACCCTTATTTCCTGGCAGACCAGATATAGCGCACCAAAAAGATGAATATATGTATATTGATGATTTACTTAAAGCAACAGCCATTTACGCTCAGGCTATTTTTGAATTGGCCATGAATGAATAAGATATAAAAAGGGGATATGGAAGAATGAAATTTGCAATCTTGAATGGGGAAATTATTGAGCGTTCAGAAGCTAAGGTTGATGTGGAAGATCGCGGTTATCAATTTGGTGATGGTGTATACGAAGTTATCCGTGTCTACAACGGAAAAATGTTCACAGGAACTGAACACATGAATCGTTTTGTGAAAAGCTTGGATAGTATTGGGATTGTACTTCCGTATACTATGGAGCAATTAACGAAATTGCTAGAAGAGCTTGTTGCAAAAAATAATCTTCAGTTAGGGACCATTTATATGCAAATTACGAGAGGAGTCGCCCCCCGTAATCATGTGTTTCCGGCGGAAAATATAACTCCTAGCCTTGTAGCTTATACAAAGGAAGCGCTTAGACCTTTGGAAAGTTTGAAGAAGGGAGTAAAAACAATCGTAACAGAAGATATTCGTTGGCTGCGTTGTGACATAAAAAGTTTGAATTTGCTAGGCAATCTATTAGCCAAACAAAAAGCGGCTGTTGAAGGTTGCTTTGAAGCAATCCAACATCGCAACGGCAATGTTACGGAAGGGAGTTCGTCGAATATCTATATTGTCAAAAATGGTGTTGTGTTCACGCATCCGTCGGATAACTTAATTTTAAAAGGGATTACAAAGGATGTAATATTGCAGATTTGTACTAGTAATAATATTGTGGTGGAGGAACGAACATTTACACGTGATGAATTGGCCAATGCTGATGAAGTGTTCCTATCAAGTACTACTTCAGAGGTGATGCCGATTATTGAAGTGGATGGGAAGAAAGTTGCGGATGGTTTACCAGGCACTGTTACACGAAGGCTGCAAGAAGCATTTGAGCAAGAAATTGAAAAACAATGCGGAGCACTTAAAGATAAAACCCTTAATTAGAAAAAAGACGTGAACACAGGAGTGTAAAGGGTTCCGTTTTCAGGTGCATTTTAATAAATGACATAAGAAATGACGTATGAATTGGTATACGTCATTTTCTTTATTTATCAAGGTTATTAACATTTCTTATAGGGTTTGACAAACATTTGACATCATTTTTATGAAGTACAAAAATTATTGTACGATTAAGAAAAACTGCCAAATTAATGGTCAATAAACTTGTCGATTTAGGTGTCAATTTAAATGTTTTTCTAATTATTAAGCAGTTCGGGTTGGTGAACATATAGCATTTGCTATGAAGACTATATTCTCACTTTATCTGAAGGGATTTGGTCTTCATCGCCTTAATGATGACCACTTTCTCTAGTTTTCCGAAGTGATTTGGTCTTCATCGCCTTAATGATGACCACTTTCTCTAGTTTTCCGAAGTGATTTGGTCTTCATCGCCTTTATGATGACCACTTTCTCCGGTTTTCCGAAGTGATTTGGTCTTCATCGCCTTAATGATGACCACTTTCTCCGGTTTTCCGAAGGGATTTGGTCTTCATCGCCTTAATGATGACCACTTTCTCTAGTTTTCCGAAGTGATTTGGTCTTCATTGCCTTAATGATGACCACTTTCTCTAGTTTTCCGAAGTGATTTGGTCTTCATCGCCTTTATGATGACCACTTGCTCTGGTTTTTCAAAAGGATTGGTCTTCATCTGCCTTATAAAGAAAAGTCGCCAATGTGCGACGACTTAATGGTCTAAAATATACCAATAACTATGTCTAACCGTTTGTCATTTCGGCTATAAACACTTCAGAAAAGCACCTCAAAACGGAACCCTTTAATAAGAGTGTCCACGTCTTTTTTAATTAATATTGAAACAAATCGCTGGATAAGTATCGTTCGCCCGTATCGCAAGCAATACAAACGACCACATCATCTGGAGTTAAACGTTTGGCAACTTCTAATGCGGCGAAGCAAGCACCGCCAGAGGAAGGTCCAACTAGAATTCCTTCTTCGACAGCCAACCGACGAGAGATATCATAGGCATCTTCATCATTGATTTGATGAATTTCATCATAGATATTTTGATTAAGAATAACTGGGATAAAACCTGGGCTTGTCCCAACCAGCTTGTGTTTACCTGGTTTTCCGCCTGATAAAACAGGTGAGCCTTTCGGTTCGACAACATGGACCGTTAAATTTTCATAATGCTCTTTTAATGTTTCCCCTGTCCCAGTGATGGTTCCCCCAGTTCCAGCTGTTGCGATAAAAGCTGCCAGCGGTTTACCGATTTCCTTCATCGCTTTGATAATTTCAACAGCAGTAGTGAATCGGTGCGCATCTGAATTTGCGTGATTTTCAAATTGCATGGGAACAAAACTATTTGGAATCTCACTTGCTAATTCAAGTGCTTTTTGGATGGCTCCAGGCATTTTTTCAGCCCCAGGTGTAAGGACAACCTCAGCCCCGTATGCCTTTAGGATACTGATTCGTTCTTGTGTCATAGTATCAGGCATCACGATAATCGATTTATAGCCGCGAGCAGCAGCATTCATGGCAAGGCCAATCCCTGTATTTCCACTGGTCGGCTCAATAATCGTTGAACCTGCTGTTAATTTTCCAGCCTTTTCTGCTTCGATAATCATATTAAAAGCTGCCCGGTCTTTAACGCTTTTGCTGGGATTAAAGTACTCCAGTTTTAAATAAACCGAGGCCCCGTCCTTTGGTGCTAATCGATTTAGTTTCACTAATGGTGTATCTCCGATTAATTCAGCGATATTGTTGACTACTTTCATAGGGACCTTCCTTTCAATACCTTGAAGTAAGTTCTTAAATTATAGTTTCCTATCTAATAATAAATAAATTTATGCTCTATGTAAAAAATATCGGGTAATTGTCTGTTTGCTAATAGATACATTTAGGACAAAATAGACTAAAATTAACTAAAGAAAGGAAGATAACAATGGAACATCGATCCCATTTTTTCTTTGCCGTAAGAATACCAGAACAAACAAAATTAACGATGCAAGAACATATGGGAAAAATAAAGGAACGAATCCCATTTAGCCGCTGGGTTCATTATCAAGATTTGCATATAACCCTAGCATTTCTAGGCAGTGCTCCACCTGATAAACTTGCACTTGCAGAAAATAATGTTAATGATGCCCTTAAAGATGAGAAAGCATTCACCCTGAGAATCAACAAACTTGGATTTTTCGGAAGTGCTGATTCTCCTCGTGTTTTTTGGGCCGATATAGAGGAAAGCAAGCATTTACAAACCATCAGAAAAAAGGTGTTTTCTGCTTGTGAGAATGCAGGGTTTCAACTTGAAACCAGACCCTTTCGACCTCATATAACACTTGCTAGAAAGTGGGACGGGGTCCATCCCTTCCAAAAGGAAATGCTTGATTTATGGGAAGAACTGCAGCCTAACCCACTCTCATTTGAAGCAAGTGAAGTAGTATTATATCGGACAAACCTTAACAAAACACCCAAGTATGAAGCCCTAAAAATATATCCTTTAAATCACACAAAAACATATAATTAAAATAAAGGTTGGTAATATGAAACAAATTTACTTTATTATTAATCCAAAAGCTGGAAATGGCCACTGCTTTAAGATTTGGGAACGGGTGGAACAGCAACTCAAAGTTGAACAGGTGTCCTACCTTGCATTCTTTACCGAATATCCAGGCCATGCCAATATCCTTGCCAGCCAAATTGCGTTAAAGAACCCTGAGCCAAAGATGATCATCGCTGTTGGCGGAGATGGAACGATGCATGAAGTGGTAAATGGAGCAGTGAAGGATAATAATAATACTCTGGGATTTATCCCTGGTGGGTCTGGAAATGATTTTTCCAGAGGATTTCAAATTCCTGTCGACCCCGTGGAAGCATTAGCAGTGATTCTCCGCCTCGCGAAACATAAGGGTCTGCCTATTGATATTGGAAAAATTACCATGGATGATTCGAATCAGCACTATTTTATTAACAATATGGGTGCTGGGTTTGATGCAATCATTTCTTATGAAGTTAATCAATCCCGGATGAAGGCTTTACTCAATAAACTTTCGTTGGGCAGGTTGGTTTATGTTTATTTTCTATTAAAAAAATTATTTACTTATAAAACCACAACAATTGATTTATCAATTGACGGAGAAAAGCATATATTTGAACAAACATGGTTTGTAACGGTTTCCAATCAACCATATTATGGCGGTGGAATGAAAATTGCCCCTGTGGCCGAGCCTGATGATGGACTTTTTGATATAACCGTTGTTCAACGATTATCAAGGTGGAAGCTGTTACTCGTTTTTATCAGTGTGTTTTGGGGGAAGCACATCCATTTTAAAGAAGTGAAAACTTATAAAGGAAAGGATGTTACTATCCAATCCCCTTCAGCCCTTTTTGTTCACGCAGATGGGGAGCATATTGGATTTACTCCTTTGAATATACATCTTCAAGCAAGAGCTTTGGAAGTGTTGTCGAGAATAAAACGTCCGGAAGAAGTGGAGTTGAAAGAGAGGGACTCGAATGATTGCTACTGACCGAAATTTCTTTGCCTATCTAGATGAGATGAAGATCATTACGATTCTTCTACCACTTTCCTATCATCACGGTTTGTCATCCGCTTTCTTGATTTCAAGTGGTTTTCAAGAACATCCCTTGAAAATCATCGAGAAGAAACAAATAGATAATAATATGAAATATATTTGTGAATTTTCAAAAGATTATTCCTTTGAAAAACAATATGTGATTATTGATGAACATGGCGGGAAAACAGACCTGCATATTGGTGCAGTGATTCGAACGGACGCCTTTGACGAGAAATTCTATTATGACGGTAATGACCTTGGTGTTACCTTTCATGCTGGCCAAACCTGTTTTAAGCTATGGGCCCCAACCGCCACACAAGTTAAATTAAAGTTACGTCCTGCTAATAGCAGTTTCTCAGAAATTGTAAAAATGAAACGAGAGGATCGCGGCATATGGTCTGTTACTGTCAACCGTGAATTAGAATTTTATCAATATAGTTTCCTCATCCTAGTTAATCAAGAATGGCGAGAAGCTACAGATCCTTATGCTAAGGCTGTGACGGTCAATGGCGAGCTTGGAGTGATTGTGAGGCTTGAGAAAACACATAGGCCGCGTCCAAACTTACCCGCTATTGAAAATGCCGTAGATGCAATTATTTATGAAACACATATCAGAGACTTAACGATTCACCCTAAAAGTGGTGTAAAGAATAAAGGACTTTATCTAGGTGCAGGCGAGCTAAATACAAAAGGGATCGACGATGAACCTACAGGATTATCTTATATAAAAGACCTTGGTATTACCCATATAGAATTCCTCCCCTTCCATGATTTTGCTGGCGTCGATGAACTGCAACCAAATAATGAATATAATTGGGGATATAATCCTCTCCATTTCAATGCTCCCGAAGGAAGCTATTCAACGAATCCTGCCGATCCATATTCAAGAATCATGGAGTTAAAACAGTTAATTGATCAAGTTCATAGTCTTGGTCTTCGAGTGATTATGGATGTGGTTTATAATCATGTTTACATCCGTGAGAATTCCTCCTTTGAAAAGGTGGTCCCGGGTTATTATTTCCGTCATAACGAAATTGGACTCCCTTCCAATGGTACTGGGGTTGGGAATGACATTGCATCAGAACGAAAAATGGTCAGAAAATATATTGTTGATTCGATTCGTTATTGGCTGGAGGAATATCATATCGATGGTTTTCGCTTTGATTTGATGGGGATATTGGATGTAGAGACCATGAACGAGGTAAGGAAAGTGTGCGACAGCCTGTCAAAAGGAACAATCATCATCGGTGAAGGCTGGAGTCTCAACACACCTCTTCCAGGTGAGCAGAAAGCAACAATAGCAAATCAGGCAAAAATGCCACAAATAGCTCAATTCAATGATAAATATCGTGATTGTATAAAAGGTAGTTCATTTAACTTGTTTGATAAAGGCTTTGCCTTAGGAAATGAGCACTATGTTGAGGCGGCTAATGAGGTTATAACGGGCAGTATCGGTTTTACGAAACAGGGGTTGCCCCTATTTAATGAACCCTTTCAATCTGTGAACTATGTGGAGTGCCATGATAATCATACCATGTGGGATAAGCTTATTGCTTGTCTCCCTGATGCAGAGGATTCTTTACGAATAAAATATCATCGTCTCGCAACGAGTATTGTCTTATTATCACAAGGAATTCCATTTCTCCACAGCGGCCAAGAGTTTTTTCGAACAAAAAAGGGTGATGGAAATAGTTATCGTTCTCCTGATCCAATCAATCAACTTGATTGGGATAGAAAGATAATATATAAAGAAAACGTAAAATATATTAAAGGACTTATTCAAATCCGTAAATCTCTTTCTTCTTTCCGAATGAGAACTTCTGCTGAAATCCGTGCAAATATACGACAATTACCATTAGCTGCACCGGTGTTGGGTTATTTGTTTAATAGGGAAGATGATGTAATCTTATTAATTAACCCTTCGTCAAAGAAGCAAGCGATTTCGATACCAGAAGGGGACTGGGCTGTTTTAGCTGACCATGAACAAGCTGAAATTTTCTCCAAAAAGATTTTGCATGGTGGCGAAGTTTTGATGGAGCCAGTTTCCATAAATGTTTTGCTAAAAAAATAGTTTCTTCAGATTTACTTGACGAAAAAAGGTAATCCGAGATAAAATTTATTAAGATGGCTATTGTGTGCAATGGTTTCAATAGCTTTTTTTTATTTCTAAAAAATTAAAAAGCTGTTAATGAAACTGTGGTAATATAGGACCTTCCGGCAGCGCAGGTTTTACCTCTTAGAAATAAGGGGAATGAGCCCATTAGAACGGCATAAATTGAAGGTGAGCAATTTTGGATCATATACTAGGACAAGAATGGGAAATTACCCCTGCTGGAGGCAAAACAGGTGAAGCCTTTTATGCGAAATATAAAGACCAAAGGCTTTTTTTAAAGCGGAATTCTTCTCCGTTCCTTGCTGTACTCTCAGCAGAAGGCATCGTCCCAAAGCTTGTTTGGACAAAACGGTTGGAAAGTGGAGACGTCATAACTGCACAGCAGTGGCTTCCAGGCAGAGAGTTAAAGCCGTCTGAAATGAACCAAGAACTCGTGGCGAGACTGCTTAAGAAGATTCATTGCTCCGAGCCAATGCTAGGAATGTTAAGTCGATTAGAGAGCTCTCCAATGCATCCTGAACCGTTATTGCAAAGAGTTGCAAACGAGTTAGATGAAGAGGTACTCCTAATGCCTGAATCGCAAAAAGCAATGAACTTTTTAAAAAAAGAAGCTTTAAATGTTTATTGCGATGAAAAGGTGGTTTGTCATGGTGATGTCAACCATAACAACTGGCTGCTTGCAGAAGACAACCAGTTGTACTTGATTGATTGGGACGGGGCAATGATTGCCGACCCCGCCATTGACCTAGGGCTGCTCCTTTATTGGTATATTCCAGAAGAAAATTGGCAGGATTGGCTTAAGCTTTACGGAAAAGAGCTGACAGACAACCTAAAACTGCGCATGAAATGGTATGTGACCATTCAAACTCTTTCTTCTATCCAATGGTATAAAAATAAAAATCGCTTGGAAGAAATGAACAAATGGATAAAGTTCTTAGATGGAATTCTCTAGTTAAGAAAACTGACCAATATCGCTAACCCAATTGGATAAATTTTCTTGGTTTGATAAGATGTGTTGATCTAAATCTGCTGTGCCAACCCCATGTTGGCTGTACTGATATACTTCCTGTAAGATATTTTTAACATTTTGATCAACCTGTGTATTAACCATTAGGGATTTCACTAAGCGTTCCAGTTGTTCACATTCTGAAACGGACCCGCAGCAATCTGTTTGATGATTGTTTAATATATCTTTTAATAATGTAACTTGGTCACCATGACTTAATGGCATGAATGTACACCCTCTCAAGTGTTATTTAAAAAAAAGAACTCACACTGTTAGGTTGTGAATTCTTTTTTTGTTTATGCATCATCTTATTTCCATATAGTTAAACTTGTAAGGACAAATGGTGCATGATATGTAGTAAACAATATTATTTTTAGGAGTGTCATAAATGAGAGTCAGACATAAACCTTGGGCAAAGGAAAAAATAGAGCAGCATCCCCAATATATAGTTGCCAATCCAGAACAATATAAAGGAAAATGGCATGAAGTATTTGAAAACGATCATCCACTTCATATTGAAGTGGGCACAGGAAAAGGTCAATTTATTACTGGAATGGCGAAAGCAAATCCTGGGATTAATTATATTGGGATTGAAATATACGACAGTGTCATCATTACAGCTTTGGACCGCTTAATTGAAGCCGATTTACCGAACCTCAGGCTTCTTAACGTAGATGCAAATGATTTAGCAAAATACTTTACAAAGAATGATGTGGACCAGGTCTATTTAAACTTTTCCGACCCATGGCCAAAATATCGTCATAGCAAAAGAAGATTAACATATAAGGATTTCTTGAAGCTTTATGAGGACATTATGGTTGATGGTGGAGAAATCCATTTCAAAACCGACAACCAAGGGTTATTTGAAAATTCTTTAATGAGCTTTTCGGAGTACGGTTTATTATTAAAGTACATTAGTCTAGATCTTCATAAAAGTGATTATGAAGGTAACATCATGACAGAGTATGAAGAGAAATTTTCAGAAAAAGGAAGTCGCATTTATCGTTGTGAAGTAAAGTATCAAAACTAAATTTTAGGGACAGTTCAATTTTGAACTGTCCTTTTTCGTTTCTCTAAATAGTTAGTCAATGTTAATATATAGAAAAAGGTACAAAGGGGGATGGAAAGTTGGAAACATTAAAAATAGGCGGCGTATCATTGACGTGGTTATCTGGAGGGGTAACCAATTTAGACGGTGGTGCCATGTTTGGGGTTGTTCCAAAAGGGTTATGGTCCAAGAAATATCCACCAAATGAGAAAAATCAAATTGAATTGCCAACAGATCCCATGTTACTTCAAATGGATGGAAAGAATTTCTTAGTAGAAACCGGTATTGGAAAAGGAAAGTTATCGGAAAAGCAATTAAGAAATTTTGGAGTCACCAAGGAATCGGAGCTTGATGAATCATTAATAAAATTAGGGTTAAAAGCAGAGGAGATCGATTACATCCTGATGACCCATATGCACTTTGACCATGCAGGCGGCCTAACCAAGTTTGAAAATGATCAATATGTTTCCTCATTTCCCAATGCACAAATTATTACCTCACAAGTAGAATGGGACGAAATGCGTAACCCCAATATTCGTTCGAAAAATACATACTGGAAAGAAAACTGGGAAGCCATTGAATCACAGGTGGTTCCTTTCAAGGAAAACTGGAATTTAGGGGCGATTACAATGGTCCATACGGGCGGCCATAGTGATGGACATTCTATCCTTGTCGTAGAGGACGAGGGAGAAATGTTAATTCATATGGCAGATCTGATGGCAACACATGCTCACCAACCGGTATTATGGGTAATGGCCTATGATGATTACCCTATGACCTCAATAGCGGCAAAGGAAAAATGGCTGCCATACGGCTTTAAAAAAAATGCATGGTTCAGCTTTTATCATGATGCCTATTACCGGACAGTGAAATGGGACGCTGACGGAAAGCAAATAGTGGAGAGCATCAAGAGGGAAAGGTAGTGTGAAAATAGCCGAAGGTACCATTCATGAGAACGGAAATGCTTTTAGAGTCCTCATGAGAGGTTCATGAGGACAAAAATTGGGATGGGAAAGCGAAAAGTGTCCTCATGAGGTGTTCATGAGGACAAAAATAGGAACGGGAAAGCGAAAACTGTCCTCATGAGGTGTTCATGAGGACAAAAATTGGGATGGGAAAGCGAAAACTGTCCTCATGAGAGGTTCATGAGGACACAAATCCGATGGGAAAACAAAAATGTCCTAATGTCCTTGCCTCTGTACAAGGCGCGCTTACGCTTAATCTTATGATACAAGTTCCTCGGATAAATTACGCACATCTAATAATGTTCCCGTTCGGGCATCAGCAATGAATTCAAATTGTTCGTTTGTGCCATTGTTGTTTTTAGAAATACCACCTTTGTAAACACGATAATTGATTTGCTGCTTTTCATACGGCTCTGCTTCCATATGTATCCATGACCCGCTAATCGGCCCATTCTGATTAAATTGTTTTTTGACTTGCTCTAATACTTTTTCAGGTGAAACAGGGGTCTTACAGTTAACCATTTCTTTAGCAGCAAATCCACCGATAATACCAACTGCTGCCCCGAGGAAAAACGACTTCCAATTCATAACAGGACCTCCAAAAAAATAAATTTGGAAAAGATTACTATCAAGAATTCTCTTCTTTAGTATATCGTATTTGCCATGAGGAACATAATATTACAAATATTAAATTCAATTGTTGGAAAGAGAAATCGAAGTTCTGTAATATAAAAATATCTACATAAACTACCAAAGAAATCCAAAGGAGCCTCAAAAAAAATGAATGAACAAACCTTAAAGCTTTTTCAAACGTTAACAGAGCTTCCAGGTGCCTCTGGAAATGAACACTTAGTAAGAAAATTCATGAGAGAACAACTGTCACAATACTCAGATGAAATAGTTCAAGACAATCTTGGCAGCATCTTTGGTGTGAAAAGAGGTTCGGAGACTGGTCCAACCGTAATGGTAGCCGGTCATATGGATGAAGTGGGCTTCATGGTGACTTCTATAACGGATAATGGAATGCTTCGTTTTCAGCCGCTTGGCGGATGGTGGAGTCAGGTTATTCTTGCCCAGCGTGTTCAAGTAATGACAAATAATGGTCCGGTGATTGGTGTCGTTGGTTCCATTCCACCACATCTATTGGACGATGCAAAACGCAACAAACCAATGGAAATTAAAAATATGCTGATCGATATCGGCGCAGATGACCGTGAAGATGCAAAACGAATTGGGATTAAGCCAGGGCAGGCGATTTTGCCTATCTGTCCATTTACTCCTATGGCTAATCCGAAAAAAATATTAGCTAAAGCATGGGATAATCGCTACGGCTGTGGTTTAGCGATTGAATTGCTTCAAGAACTTAAAGACGAAACCTTGCCAAATACTCTCTATTCAGGTGCAACGGTGCAAGAAGAAGTAGGCTTACGTGGTGCCCAAACTGCCGCCAATATGATTAAACCTGACCTCTTTTTTGCACTGGATGCAAGTCCTGCCAACGATATGACAGGAGATAAACAAGAGTTTGGCCAATTAGGCAAAGGGGCCTTGCTCCGGATTCTTGACCGGTCTATGGTTACTCATCGCGGGATGAGAGAGTTTGTACTAGATACAGCGGAAACACATAATATCCGTTACCAATATTTTGTTTCACAGGGTGGAACAGATGCCGGTCGTGTCCATCAATCGAATGAGGGCGTTCCAAGTGCTGTCGTTGGTATTTGTTCTCGGTATATTCATACGCATGCCTCCATTGTTCATGTTGATGATTATGCAGCGGCTAAAGAGTTAATTGTTAAACTAGTCAAGGCTTGTGACCAAACAACGGTCGATTCCATTAAAGCCAACAGCTAATTTTAATGGGGGGCATTTTACACTATGCCTCCTTTTACTATGTCTAAAGGAGTTACTAGAATGAAAATTATCATTGGATCAAAGAACCCAGCTAAAATTACTGCAGTAAAAAACAGTTTTTCTCATGAAGATGAGTTTGTTTCCTTAGATATCCCATCGGGTGTCAGCGAGCAGCCTTTTTCCGACGAAGAAACGATAAGAGGAGCCATTAATCGAGCGGCAACTGCCTTAAAGCACGGAAATGGCGATATTGGGATTGGCCTTGAGGGAGGCGTCCAGGAAACGAGTTATGGTTTGCTTATTTGTAACTGGGGGGCTCTTGTATCAAGTGGGAGGGAGCCGATTATTGCAGGTGGAGCAAGACTCCCGCTGCCTGAAGAAATAGCCATTCGATTAAGGGCAGGTGAAGAACTCGGACCGGTTATGGAAGATTATGCGAAAAAGAAAAATGTAAGGAAACAAGAAGGTGCAGTCGGGATTTTTACAAATGGAATGGTGAATCGTTCTGAAATGTTTACTCATGTTATGAACCTTTTAGTGGGACAATATCAAAGGAGCAAATAATTGGACTGAAATGCAGCAGGACTGATATGATTTGTGAAGATGTTACGAAAAAGGTCATATATTCAAATGGAGGCGTTGAATTTGAAGAATTTAGAATCAGTTGAGCAATTTGAACAGCTGCGAAATCATGGGAAAACGATCTTCATGTTTTCTGCAGGCTGGTGCCCCGATTGTCGCGTGATCGAGCCGGTTCTACCAGAAGTAGAATCCAAATTTAATGAGTATACATTCATTCATGTAGACCGTGATCAGTTTATTGATATATGTCAGCAATTAGACGTCTTTGGGATCCCGAGCTTTATTGCTTTTGAAAATGGGAAAGAGCTGGGTCGATTCGTAAGTAAGGACCGAAAAACGCAAGAAGAAATTGAAGGTTTTATTTCGGGTTTGAAATAAAAAAGTCCGAAACCCTCCATCATCTTTTGAGATGGAGGGTTTTTATTGTAAAATAAGCTGTGCAGCTCCTAAAATGGAGGGATTAAATGATGAAAATGGATAGCAGAAAAATGAAAAGTGAATTAGAACAGCGCTTGGCTAGAAAAGATCGTTTAATAACTTATGACCGTGAGAAGGACCAACTTCGATTTGAAAGTAAAGTGTCCGGTAAAGGTATAACAGTAGCATTACCTGGGATTATTGCCAAATGGCATAGTGAAAAGGAAAAAGCCATTGATGAAGTCGTTTATTATATCGAAGAAGGGCTCCGTGCGATGGAGGACGACATTCAATTAACCAATCATGAGAAAAAAATCTTTCCCGTTATCCGCTCCACTTCTTTCCCATCAGAAGCAGAAGAGGGTGTGCCATTCTTAGTTGACGACCACACAGCGGAAACAAAAATATATTATGCGTATGATCAAGGCAGTACGTATCGGCTAATTGACTCGCGTATCATGGCTAAAGAGGGCTGGGAAGCTAAAAGGATTAAGGAAATTGCCTTATTTAATGTAAGATCCCTGTCGACTCCTTTAAAAGAAGACCGAGTGGCTGGCAATAGTTTTTACTTCCTCAATACCAATGATGGATACGATGCAAGCAGGATCCTAAATAAGGGATTCTTAAATGAAATGGAGAAGCAAATTACTGGTACGATGGTACTTGCTGTTCCACATCAGGATGTATTAATTATCGCTGATATTCGTAATGACAGAGGCTATGATGTGCTAGCGCAAATGGCAATGAGCTTTTTCGCAAACGGTCATGTACCAATCACTGCCCTTTCATTTTTATATGAAAATGGTGAATTAGAACCTATTTTTATTTTAGGAAAAAATAAATAATTAAAATAGAAGAAGGATCACATCAAGAAAGGTGATCTTTTTTCATTGCACGATATTTAGTCTGTATGTATTTTGACTCATTTCAAAGAATTATGTCGAAAAAATATGAAAAACTGATAAAATAGAGTGATAGTGAAAGTTGAAAGTAGAAAGAGTGATAGTTTTGAGCTGGTTCCAAAACTTTTTTCAAAGATTAAAAAAAGAGGAAGATGATGAAGAATTTGACGGTTATATTTTACATAAACATGAAGGTCCGCCGTTACTAAACAAATATGAAAATTTAAAGGATTTGGATACAAAAATATCCTATCAATACCCAAAGGGAAGCAATCGTCCTTCTTATACACCCATTCCTAAGGTAACTCAGAAAGAGAAGGAAGAAACATTGCGTCAAAAACGAACAGAGCGGCTTCCGGAAAAAAGAAAAATGACGGAAAAGTCTGTGGTTCAAACAGTCAAAAAGGAAGTGCCTAAAAGCAAACAAGAATCGCTGCCTAAAAAGAGGGGTCCCTTCCAACCAACAGAAATTCCTTCGCCTGTTTTTGGATTTAATCAGCGGCCTAAGAATACGGATATCATAGTCGAGCATGAATTAAGCCATTTTTTAAACGATGATGTTGAAAATCGGTTTGATAGTTTAGTTGTTTCAAAAGAAACGATGACCGAAACGGAGAAAACTGTACCATTTGTAAACGATGAGGAATTGCTAATGGTGGAACCAACTTGGTTAGAAATTAATCAAGAAGAACAAGTGGGCCTTATCGAAGAAAAGCCATCATCTGAACTGCTGGAACACACGATCGAAGAGATTGTTCCAATTCCAATGGCAGAAATTCAGATAGAATTGGTTGAAGTTGAAGAGGAAGTAACACAAGAAGAAGAAGCGACAGAGGAAGTAACACAGGAAGAATCAACAGAAGAAGTAACACAAGAAGAATCGTCAGAGGAAGTAACACAGGAAGAAGATTCAATAGAGGAAGTAAAAGAATTAATTGCAGTTTCAACAGAATCCATCGAGGAAGCGGAAGTAGTTGAGGCTTTACCTGAACCGCCCGCACCGAAGCGATCTAATTTGCCATTTAATGTGATGATGTTAAAACAAGATAAACAGAAATGGGAAGAGCGAAAACGAATAAGAGGACTCGAACAGCCGTCTGAGGTCCCAACTGAGAATAAGCAGGCAGAGAAGGTTAGTCAAGTAATTGACCTCTTCCCAATCAAGGAAAAAGAGAGTCTGACACCTACGGATGATGGCTATTATGTATTCCCAACAGATAGTTTACTTAACCCTCCTGTTACTGTGGTGAATGATACCAAATGGTTACTAGAGCAAGAGGAGATTTTAAACGAAACCTTACAAAACTTTAATGTAGGTGCAAGTGTTGTTAATGTGACACAAGGTCCTTCCGTCACCCGCTTTGAAGTTCAGCCGGAGCCGGGTGTAAAGGTAAATAAAATAACTAACTTAAGTGATGATATCAAGTTAAGCCTTGCCGCAAGAGATATTCGGATTGAAGCTCCTATTCCGGGAAAACATACTATTGGGATCGAAGTTCCAAACCAAAAGTCGCGACCTGTATTCATTAACGAAATTATTCAAAGCAGCATCTTTAAAGAATCTACGTCACCATTAACAGCGGTACTTGGCCTTGACATTGCCGGAAAACCGATTGTAACTGACTTAAAGAAGATGCCCCACGGATTGATCGCAGGAGCGACCGGGTCAGGAAAGAGCGTTTGTATTAACACGATTTTAGTTAGCTTGCTATTTAAGGCGAGCCCAGAAGATTTAAAGCTATTGCTGATTGATCCAAAAATGGTGGAACTTGCTCCATACAACCGTATTCCACATCTTGTTAGTCCAGTTATAACGGATGTAAAGGCGGCAACAGCTGCATTAAAATGGGCTGTAGATGAAATGGAAAGACGTTACGAACTATTCGCCCATACTGGCGTTCGTGACATTAACCGCTTTAATGAATTGGCTATAAAACATAAACAGTATTCAGATAAACTTCCATTCATTGTTATTGTCATTGATGAGTTAGCCGATTTAATGATGATGTCCCCAGCAGATGTGGAAGAAGCAATTTGCAGGATTGCTCAAAAGGCTAGGGCCTGCGGTATACATCTCATCGTGGCAACACAAAGACCTTCGGTGGATGTGATAACTGGATTAATTAAAGCTAATATTCCGACACGAGTCGCCTTCTCTGTTTCTTCTCAGGTCGATTCGCGGACGATTATTGATATTAGCGGTGCAGAAAAGTTGCTAGGACGCGGAGATATGTTATTTTTAGAAAACGGCTCCTCTAAACCCGTCCGTCTGCAAGGAACGTTTGTATCGGATGAAGAGATTGATCTAGTGGTGGGTCATGTGAGAGAGCAGCGGGAGCCAGAGTACTTGTTCGAGCAAGAAGAACTATTAAAAAAAGCACAATTAACCGAAAATGAAGATGAACTTTTTTATGAAGCCTGCGAATTTATTATTGACCAAGGCGGTGCATCCACTTCAAGCTTGCAAAGGCGGTTTAAAATAGGATACAACCGAGCGGCAAGGTTAATGGATATGCTTGAGACCCATGGGTATATTACCAGCGCAAATGGAAGCAAGGCACGTGAGGTTTTAATTACCTTAGCCGATTTAGAGTCAATTCAAGATGCTAGTGCAAATAATTAATCTATAGTATTCTTTAATGACAGGAACAAATAATATATAGTGGACTGACTAGTGCGGCCGTAAAGATTTTAGGTCCGCAAATAGTTTTTCAGGATGAACAATGTTATAATTATTAAATATGTTTTTACAAGTAACTGAATTTTTTAGGGTGCAATAGCACTCAGTTTTTCTTATTAGCAAATACAGACAGATGTCATATACTGTTATACAGATAGACGTTGTTGGAGGTTCTTCTATGACTATTTACCATTTTGTAGGTATAAAGGGGTCTGGAATGAGTGCACTCGCACAAGTTCTACATGATATGAAATTTAAAGTGCAAGGCTCCGATGTCGAAAAGCGCTTTTTTACACAACTGGCCCTTGAACAATCAGGGATAACGATCCTTCCCTTTCAAAAGGAGAATATCAAGCCAGGAATGACGATTATTGCAGGAAATGCTTTTCCAGATACCCATGAGGAAATTCAAGAGGCGATGAAGCTAGGTCTCCCTATTGTGCGATACCATCGGTTTTTGGGCGACTTTATGCAGAACTTTACTAGTGTTGCGGTCACCGGTGCGCACGGTAAGACGTCTACAACAGGTTTACTCGCCCATGTGATTGAAGGGGCTAAACCTACCTCGTTTTTAATTGGTGACGGAACAGGTAAAGGTAAAGAGGGCTCGGAATACTTTGTATTTGAAGCCTGTGAATACAGAAGGCACTTCTTGTCTTATTTTCCTGACTATGCGATTATGACAAATATCGATTTTGATCATCCCGATTACTTTGCTAATATTGATGATGTCTTTTCGGCATTTCAAGAGATGGCCATTCAGGTAAAAAAAGGAATATTCGCTTATGGCGATGATGAACAGCTTCAAAAAATCCAAGCAAAGGTCCCTGTCTTGTTTTATGGTTTTGGCGAGGAGAATGACTATCAAGCCAAAAATATTGTGAAAACAACAAGTGGAACGAGCTTTGATGTATTTATTCGCAATACATTCTATGATACATTTTCCATCCCAACCTTTGGTGATCATAGTGTGTTAAACGCACTTGCCGTTATTGGATTGTGCCATTATGAAGAAACAAATGTAGAGATAGTCAAGGACCAATTAACTACCTTCCAAGGTGTAAAAAGAAGATTTTCCGAAAAAAGAATTGGGACGCAGATTTTAATTGATGATTACGCCCATCACCCAACTGAAATTAAAGCAACTATCGATGCAGCTAAGCAAAAATATCCGGATCGGAAAATTGTGGCGGTCTTCCAGCCACATACTTTTTCACGCACTCAAGCGTTCTTAGAAGACTTTGCGAAAAGTTTACGTGAGGCGGACAAAGCCTATTTGTGTGAGATCTTCGGCTCTGCTCGTGAAAATCATGGAAAACTATCAATCAAGGATCTCCAGGACCGAATTGAAGGTTCTGAAATAATTACCGAAGAAAATACATCCGTACTAAATGAACACGAAAACAGCGTAATTATTTTCATGGGCGCTGGAGATATTCAAAAATTCCAAGAATCATACGAAAAACAATTAACTAAATAAAAAGATGGATGCCAGCGACTGTTGGCATCCATCTTTTTTATTTAAGGTTTTCAGGATTTAACACTTCTAATTCAGGAATAACGAACAGACCATCTTTGCGGATTAATACCTCATCAAAATACATCTCCCCACCGCCATACTCAGGACGTTGGATATTAACCATATCCCAGTGGATATTTGAATGGTTTCCATTAAAGGCATCATCATAGCATTGTCCAGGAGTAAAATGGAAGCTGCCAGCAATCTTTTCATCAAACAAGATATCTTGCATTGGATTGAGGATAAAAGGATTTACCCCAATGGCAAATTCCCCAATATAGCGGGCCCCTTCATCCGTATCAAAAACTTTATTGATCCGGCTAGAATCGTTAGACTCAGCTTCTACAATTTTCCCATCTTTAAAAGTCAGCTTCACATTTTCAAATGTAAAACCTTGATACGGAGATGGAGTGTTATAAGTGATAACCCCATTAACGGAGTCCTTAACAGGCGCAGTATAAACTTCACCATCAGGAATGTTTAACCGTCCAGCACATTTAATGGCTGGAATATCCTTAATGGAAAAGCTTAGATCCGTTCCTGGACCAGTAATTCGTACTTTGTCAGTACGATCCATAAGCTCCTTAAGACTATCCATTGCTTTATCCATTTTTCCATAATCAAGGTTACAAACATCAAAGTAAAAGTTTTCAAATGCTTCCGTACTCATCTTTGCTAATTGGGCCATGGACGAAGTAGGATATCTAAGAACAACCCATTTGGTCTTAGGAACACGGATGTCACGATGGACCTTTTTACCAATGGTATTACCATGGACTTTCATTTTATCATCAGGAACATCTGATTGTTCACTGATGTTATCACCCGAACGAAGACCTATGTATGCATCCATTTTGCTCATCACATTTGCTTCAAATTCTGCCATCATGTTAAATTGCTCTTCCTGTGCACCTAATAAAAGAGAGCGATCCACTTGATGGTCCTTTAAGAGCACAAAAGGGTACCCTCCTGCAAGATAGGCTTCCTTCACGAGGGCAGTCACAAGTTCACGCTGAAGCCCAAAGTTTTCAATTAATACTTTTTCTCCCTTCTGAAGCTGTACCGAGTAATTAATTAGATTTTTTGCCAGTTTCTCAATACGTGGATCTTTCATATTTTTACGCCTCCAACAGAATTAAGTAAGTACACACATATTGTAACCGAATAAAGGCCGAAAGTTGAAAAATAAAATTCTGCTCCTAATCCGAGACGAAATTTTTATTAGAAGCGGCAGGAAATGAAGACAATTTTATGGAAGTAGTATAAGATAATTAGCGAGGTTTATATCTATACTTGATGGGTAATACATATTGATAGGATTAAGGCGGAGGTGCACGATGCAAATTATTTTATACTTAAGCGTAGCCTTGATAGCGATTGCGTTTTTTGTACTTGTCATATTTTTATCGACAACACTCAAATCATTTCAGGTTACACTTACAAACGTTTCGAAGACATTATCTGGATTAGAAAAACAGTTGGAGGGTGTTACAGCAGAAACCACGATTCTTTTACAAAAAACAAACGCTCTAGCTGACGATATTAAGCAGAAATCCGATAGTTTAAATAGTGTGGTTGGAGCCGTAAAAGACGTAGGTACAACCGTCACTAAATTCAATGGGACTTTACAAAACATTACTCAATCTGTAGATAAACAAGTAGAGGAAAGTAAAGAAAAGGTCTCGCAAATTGTTCAATGGAGTCATATCATTCTTGAATTAAAGGATAAGTGGCAAGCTAGGAAGCAACAAAAAAACAGGGTAAGCTTAGACGAGGGCAAGAAGGTTAGATCCCATTAGAATATAGAGGAGGAAAACAAATGCCTAATAGAGAATATGATTCACGGGATACGAATCAAACTCGGAATGAGGAGTCTTCCAATAGCTTTTTGCTGGGAGCAATTATCGGAGGAGTGGTTGGTGCAGCTGCGGCACTGCTTTTGGCTCCCAAGTCCGGAAAAGATCTCCGCAATAAGTTTAATAACCAAGCTGGAACGATCCTCGATAAAACAGCTGACATGCGTGAAAATGTAATGACAAAAAGCAATGAATTAGCGTCCAAAGGATCCAGCCTTTCCCAAGGAATTGTCCTACAATCTCAAGAACTATTGAACAAGGTAAAAGGAAAAATAACGAACCAAGACGAGTTGAAAGAAGAAGGAGAATTAAACTATATTCCTCTTCATACTCCAAAAGAAAAGATAGAATCGAAGAGGTCAATCGAAATTGGACCCCTTGATAGCTCAGAAATAAGAAAAAAGCTGGAAGAAGCCGAAAAGGCCTTTGATGAGGAAGAAAATAAGGTTAAACTATAAAAATTAGTCGCAAGCTAAATCTGTTTATTTGTTATAAAAACGGTGGAGTGATAAAATTACTTCACCGTTTATTTATTTTCTGGAGGTATGTACACATGTTAGAGAAAATTGATTCAATTGAACAATTTAATGAAGTATTAAAAAAGGAGAGTACGTTTTTTCTCTTAAAGCATAGCCTAACGTGTCCGATTAGCCATGCTGCATATAAGGAATATGAAAAATTTGCAAATGAAAATCAAGCTATACCCACTTATTTCTTAGCTGTTCAGGATTCTCGTCCGTTGTCTAATGAAGTAGCAGAGAAATTTCAAATCAAACATGAATCGCCACAAACCATCTTGTTTTCAAACGGAGAGCCTTTATGGAATGCTTCCCACTGGAAAATAACAAGTCGTTCTTTGACAGGTGCTTTTGGTGAAAATCAATCATAATATATTACAAAACGCTTTAGCACTTAAAAGCGTTTAATCATTAAAGAAAAAACAAGTGACAAACAAATATTTATCCGCTATAATAAGGCCTAATTATTAAATTGTTATAATATTTAAATTCTTAAACTTGAACCGATATTATAATGACAGAAGAAAAAAGGCATTCAGAGCTTTATTTTAAAGAGTTCTGATTAGCAAAGGAAGGACGGGGACGAAGGATGGGCAAAAAAATTGAATTAGAACAATTGAGGTCGCGTGTCGATGAACTAAACTTAGAATTGTTGAGGTTAATTAATGAAAGAGCACAGCTCGTTCAGGATATAGGGCGGGTTAAAGAAAACCAAGGGGTTTACCGTTACGATCCAGTCCGTGAAAGAAAAATGCTTGATATTATCAAAGAGCATAATGATGGCCCTTTTGAAAATTCGACCATTGATCATATTTTTAAAGAGATTTTTAAAGCTGGTCTTGATCTGCAACAGGATGACCATAGTAAAGCCTTACTTGTCTCCAGAAAAAAGCAGCCTGAAGACACCATTGTTACCTTAAAGGGTGAAAATATTGGCGATGGCAAACCACACTTCGTTTTTGGTCCATGTGCAGTCGAGTCATATGAGCAAGTGGCAACTGTAGCAAAAGCAATGAAAGAAAAAGGATTAAACCTATTACGTGGCGGAGCTTACAAACCTAGAACATCTCCTTACGATTTCCAAGGGCTAGGTGTTGAGGGATTAAAAATCTTGAAACGTGTTGCAACGGAATTTGATATGGCTGTTATTAGTGAAATTGTTAACCCTGCTGATCTTGAAATGGCTTGTGACTATATCGATGTCATTCAAATTGGGGCACGTAATATGCAGAACTTTGAACTGTTAAAAGCAGCAGGTTCCGTCAAAAAACCTGTTCTGTTAAAAAGAGGGATTGCGGCTACAATCGAAGAATTTATCAATGCTGCCGAGTACATTGCGGCTCAAGGGAATGGGCAAATCATCCTTTGTGAGCGTGGCATAAGGACTTACGAACGTGCTACAAGAAACACTCTAGATATTTCAGCAGTACCTATTTTAAAGCAAGAAACACATTTACCTGTAATGGTTGACGTAACGCATTCTACAGGTAGACGAGACTTATTATTGCCATGTGCGAAAGCCGCGATAGCAATTGGTGCAGATGGTGTTATGGCAGAGGTTCATCCAGATCCAGCAGTGGCACTTTCGGATCAAAAGCAGCAAATGGATCTTAATCAGTTTGATAAATTCTATAATGAACTGCTTGCATCCAATTATGTTCGACTCTAATTTCAAGTAGATAGTTTTATGAAAAACCTTCTGCAACTCCTTTGCAGGAGGTTTTTTTGATAATATTTAGCTATTTAGCAAAAAATGTTGACAAATGCAATTGCGGCTTTAATCTTCTTGTCGTATCATTAAATACATATTAAAGATTGTTTACGTTCTCACAAACAAAAACAAAAACTAAATGTTTAAGTTTATACAAGCTGATGTAAAATAAAGAAAACGATGTTCGTTTTAGGAGAGTGTGTTAAGTGAATATTACTATTTATGATGTAGCAAGAGAAGCCAGTGTTTCAATGGCAACCGTTTCCCGTGTGGTTAACGGAAATCCGAATGTAAAGCCAGTGACCCGCAAAAAGGTGTTAGAAGTTATTGACAGATTAGGCTACCGTCCAAATGCTGTCGCTAGAGGTTTGGCAAGCAAAAAAACTACTACAGTTGGAGTTATTATTCCAGATATTTCAAATATCTTTTTTGCCGAATTAGCCCGTGGGATTGAAGATATTGCAACGATGTATAAGTACAATATCATTTTAAGTAATTCCGACCAAAACAAAGATAAAGAATTACATTTGCTTAATACGATGCTCGGTAAACAAGTGGATGGATTAGTCTTCATGGGTGGTAATATTACAGCCGAACATGTGGAGGAATTTGAAAAATCACCGGTACCGATTGTGTTGGCAGGATCGATTGAAGAATCAAACAAGATGCCTTCTGTAAATATTGATTATGAAGAAGCTGTATATGACTCAATCAAGGAATTTATAGAAAAAGGTCATAAGAATATTGCCTTTGTAGTTGGACCACTTCATGAACCTAAAAATACGTTCAAGAAGTTGAGAGGGTATCAAAGGGCATTACAAGATTCCGGTATTCCTTATAATGAAGAACTTGTGGTTGAAGGTGATTATACGTACGATTCTGGGATTGAAGCGATAGAAAAACTTCTTGAAGGGGCAGACCGACCTACAGCCATCTTAGTGGGTTCTGATGAGATGGCACTAGGCGTTGTCCATGGTGCAGAGGACAAAGGCTATAAGATCCCTGAAGATTTTGAGGTTATCACATCTGACAATACAAGGCTATCACTAATGGTGCGCCCGCAGCTAACAACCATTGTTCAGCCATTATATGATATTGGCGCGGTTGCAATGCGGCTCTTAACCAAATTAATGAACAAAGAAAAGGTGTCAGAACAAATTGTGGTTCTCCCACATCGGATTGAACACCGACAATCAACAAAGTAAAAAAATGGGTGGCCACATGTTGGCCACCCCATTTTTTTATACGGACTCGCTCTTTTGCTGACTTCGAATCGG
The DNA here is from genome assembly GCF_018613205.1 of Bacillus sp. ISL-46. NCBI lineage: Bacteria > Bacillati > Bacillota > Bacilli > Caryophanales > Bacillaceae > Bacillus > Bacillus sp. ISL-46. The sequence goes on along the minus strand of NZ_JAGGQR010000040.1, from coordinate 62,137 downwards.
ATAAAGTGCTTTTTCTAGGGTTAATAAATTCTTTTCGGTAATTTCTGCTTTTCTAGGGATGGGAGTATATAAGTTGTCTGGATCGTCCCATTCCTTTGATAACGAAACAGGAGCTTCCTTCTGCCAGGAAGCTAACCACTCCTTAGGTAAACTGCCATAACAGTTTGAGTTTTCTATCATTTCCAGCCAAATAAGGGCCCATGCTCTTGGAACTACCCTCCAGATATCATAACCGCCGCCGCCGACAGCAATCCACTTCCCGTTACAATACTGATGGGCAATTTCATGTGCAAGCCTTGGTATCTCTCGATAGATTTTCATTGTTGAAGAAAGGTGTGTTAAAGGGTCCAAATAATGGGAGTCTGCACCATTTTGGGTTAGAATCACATCCGGTTTAAAAAACTCAGCCACTTCTCTAAACGCATGTGTGTAGACCTGCAGCCACGATTCATCTTCGGTAAAGGCATCAACGGGGATGTTAAAGGAATAGCCATAGCCTAACCCTTGACCGCGCTCATTTACATTGCCTGTACCTGGAAATAAATATCTTCCTGTCTCATGGATCGACAGGGTACATACGCTTGGATCATCATAAAAGGACCATTGAACCCCATCTCCATGATGTGCATCGGTGTCCACATATAAGACACGAGCATTATATTTTTCCTGAAGATATTTGATGGCTACCGAGCTATCATTATAAACACAAAATCCAGATGCTTTTCCTCTGAATCCGTGATGCAATCCTCCGCCAAGATGAAGAGCGTGAAGTGCCTTTCCAGTCATAACCTGATCGACGGCCGTTAATGTCCCCCCAACAAGTGAGGCGCTCGCTTCATGCATGCTAGGGAATATAGGAGTGTCTTCCGTCCCAAGGCCATAGTTTTCTGCTATCTCTTGTGGCAATTGGCCATTCCCTGCCTTTTTTACTGCTTCTATGTAACTTAGGTCGTGTATTAAGGCTAACTCTTCCGTAGATGCCATTCTTGGCGGGATGACATCATCTGGATTAAGAGCATTAATCTTCTCTAATAGGTCCACTGTTAACTTAAGCCGGAATTGGTCAAAAGGATGCTGATTGCTGAATTTATATTTCAGCAGCTCGTCTGAAAAAATAAAGGAACACTTATCGCTCATATTGAAATCCCCGGAAGGTTTGGCCATAATACATGAAAGCCAGCCTGTTTAAGGTCTTGAATTAATACAGTGGGATTCATAGTTTGCAATCTTATCACAAGTATTTTATATTGCTCATCTGTTTTATCAGGGTAAACTAATACACTCAATATATTTGCTTTCCGGTTCTTAATAACAGCAGTGATTTCACTGAGTTTACCCGCAAGATTAGGAATCTTAATTTCAATTTGTGATCCTGGCTGATGGGCCCCTGTTAATTCAACCAATGTCCGCAGCAAATCTGTTTCGGTCAAAATTCCAACCAATTCCCGGTTATTTATGATCGGCAGACAACTGATTTTATGCTCATAGAAGAGACCTGCCACTTCCTCGACGAAATCAAGAGGATGGCCTGTAATGACATTTCGTTCCATAATCGCCTCAAGTGGCTTTTTCATATCCTCTGGATGCTCATTGGCATGAAAAATAGATGGAGTTGCCTCATGTATTTTCGAAACAGTGACAAGACCAACTAAATGTTTCTCCTCATTAATTATAGGAATATGGCGGATTTTTCTTGACTCCATTAATTGGATTGCATCCGCAATGGTATCTGTTGGCAGAAGTACTGCAACATCTATTTTCATGATTTGTTCTACAATCATCAGAAAATCCTCCTTACCAAAATATCATTAAAATGATTAATACATAAACCGGTTCATAAATCTGAGACGGTCAAATTTTTGGATGGTTTCCATATCGATTCTTTTTCCCATCCTAGCCATGAGACAATTAGCAGGGTGTGAACAAATTTCAGGATCATCGGTTGCATACCACTCAAGGCCACCCGCATTCATCATTTTTTCCATGATCTTCCTATACTCCCACACATTTAGTTTGGTACCTTTTAAATCCCAGTGCCAATAGTACTCTGTTGTGATGGTAAGATAATCTTCCATCGCATCATCCATCATGGAGACAATTAATAGGCTTTTTCCGACTGCACATCCCCTAAATTGAGGAATCACCTCGATGGCACCTAATTCGATTAAATTATCCATTTTGCCTTCTGACCATCGTTCAAGCGGGTCAGGATATAGAAAAGTAACATATCCGACAATGGTGTTTCTGTTCCTTGCAATAATAATTCTACCTTCTGGAAGCTCAGCAATACCAATTAAAGCCTGATGCTGCTGTGCAGGAGGGCGGAAGGCAGTGAGGTTCTCGTGAAATTCATAGCCAGCAAGTTTATCTGAAGTAATAGGCCCTTCAACAATTATAGACCCGTGAGGTGTCTTTAATTGTTTGGCATTGTATGTCTTTTTGTGTTCCATACGGTCACCTACCCTGGAAAAATCTTTCTAATTATAGTTCTATTATACATAAAATCTATTACAGAATAGTAACTTCACAAAATTTTCTGTCTTATGGTAAAAAATTATTGACATTTTATGTATAAATATAAAAGAATAATAATATAGTACTTTTTTAAAAATTGTGAATAGTTATTATTTGTACTATAATAATTTAAAATAAGGTCAAAGGGGGAGATTGTATGAAAGTGGAAGCGTTGCCAGTTGTGCAAGGGGATCATAATCTAGGTAATTATCAAGAAATGTACAAGCATTTCGACTGGAAGGAAACAGAAAAGGAATTTACATGGAGTGAAACGGGGCTTGTCAATATGGCGTATGAGGCCATTGACCGTCACGCGAAAACCTTCCGGAAAAATAAAGTTGCACTATACTATCGTGATGGTTCAAGAAATGAGAAGTACACCTTTAAAGAAATGAAAGATCTATCAAACAAAGCGGGCAATGTGTTAAAAACTTACGGGGATGTAGAAAAAGGTGACCGTGTATTTATTTTTATGCCGCGCTCTCCAGAACTTTACTTTACCGTTTTGGGTGCAATCAAGCTTGGGGCTATTGTTGGTCCTTTATTTGAAGCATTCATGGAAGGGGCTGTCAGGGACCGTCTGCAAGACAGTGAAGCGAAGGTTTTAGTCACGACACCTGAACTGTTGGACCGGGTACCTGTTCAAGACCTGCCTGCACTGAAGCATATTTTCCTTATCGGTAATAATGTTGATGAACAAGGCCGATACATTGACTTTTTGAAAAAATTTGAAGCCGCTAGCAAGGATCTTCGAATTGAATGGGTTGACAGAACGGACGGCTTGATCCTGCACTACACATCAGGCTCAACAGGAAAACCAAAAGGCGTATTGCATGTACATAATGCCATGCTTCAGCATTACCAAACAGCTAAATGGGTGCTCGATCTAAAAGAGGATGATGTTTATTGGTGTACTGCTGACCCAGGCTGGGTAACTGGTACTTCTTACGGTATCTTTGGGCCGTGGTTAACAGGGACATCGAACGTAATTGTAGGCGGTCGATTTAGTCCAGAATCCTGGTATCAAATGATTGAGGACTTTGGTGTAACCGTTTGGTACAGTGCTCCTACAGCATTCCGAATGTTAATGGGTGCAGGTGATGAATTGGTTAAGAAATTTGACCTAAGCAGTCTCCGTCATGTTCTAAGCGTCGGGGAACCATTAAACCCTGAAGTTGTTAAATGGGGGGCAAAAGTATTCAATAAGCGAATTCATGATAACTGGTGGATGACAGAAACTGGTGCGCAATTGATTAGTAACTATCCTTGTATGGAAATTAAACCAGGTTCAATGGGGAAACCGATTCCAGGTGTAGAAGCAGCGATTGTTGATAATCAAGGGAATGAACTTCCGCCGTATCGGATGGGGAACCTCGCGATTAAAAAAGGCTGGCCTTCCATGATGAATACAATTTGGAATAATCCAGAGAAATATGAATCTTACTTTATGCCAGGCGATTGGTACGTTTCAGGTGATTCTGCTTACATGGATGAAGAGGGCTATTTCTGGTTCCAGGGCCGTGTCGATGACGTTATTATGACCTCAGGGGAGCGCGTAGGACCGTTTGAAGTAGAAAGCAAGCTTGTCGAGCATCCTGCCGTTGCTGAAGCCGGTGTCATCGGTAAACCAGACCCAGTTCGTGGTGAAATTATTAAAGCCTTCATTGCACTCAGAGACGGCTATGCTCCAACGGACGAACTAAAAGAAGAAATCAGACAATTTGTGAAAAGAGGTCTTGCCGCTCATGCAGCACCAAGGGAAATTGATTTCCGTGATAAGCTGCCGAAAACAAGAAGTGGGAAAATCATGAGACGTGTGTTAAAGGCATGGGAACTAAACCTGCCAACAGGTGACCTTTCTACGATGGAAGATTAAAGGCCAGTTCTCCATAATGGGAAAAGACAATGACTTGAGCCAGGCTAGTGCCTGGCTTTTTGCTTTATTTAGTAGAGTGCTCGGATAGGGCGTTGGTTAAAAAAGAGAATGGCGGATAAAATGCCGAAGGAAGTCTCATTTTTTCACTTCTGGCTAAATGAAGCAGCTTTCATTGACCGTGAGATCTTATTTTATTGGTAATCGGTAAATGAA
>NZ_JAGGQR010000040.1:0-57456 GCF_018613205.1 Bacillus sp. ISL-46 | reverse complement strand
TTGGTAATCGGTAAATGAACAAGGCTTTCATTAACCGTGAGATCTCATTTTATTGGTTATGGGTAAATGAACGAGGTCCTCATTAACCGTGAGATCTCATTTTATTGGGTATGCGTAAATGAGCAGGGCTTTCACTTTTCAGGTCAATGACTCACTTTTAGGCTAGTCGCGGCAGAACCAAATATATAAGCACCCTTCAACGGCTTAATATCTTGTTCTTATCGTAAATTGGATAGTACATTAAAATTTTTCATCCATTCCAAAAAAAGCAGAAAAAACCGCACCACTATCGGTGCGGTTTTAAAATATTTACGGTGTTGTTGTTGGATCAGTCGGTTTAGTTGGAACATTAGGGCCATTCGGTACCGCAGGTTTAGCAGGGTCTTTCGGTACACCAGGTTTAGCAGGGTCTTTCGGTACCGAAGGTTTAGTAGGATCTACTGGTGGTGGTGTTATTTTTACTCCAGCCTCAACCAGATTCGATGGAGCAGACTCTCTACCAGCAATATCGACCGCCGTTACATAATAGATACCAGTACCAGCTTGAAATGATCGTTTTGAGCCATTGATCACACTGCCTACTTTTGCTGAAACTAATCCACCTTGATAGACTCGGTAACCGACAACATCATTATCACCAGATGCTGACCATGTTAATGTATTCCCTTCTACTTTTAAGCTGACACTGTCAGGGTTCTTCCCGTTATCGGACATTTTGGCACTTGATACGAGAATTTTACCCCAGCGCTCTTTCTGTGGAATTAGTTGTCTATAATTATAGAAGTTATTTCCAACAATTCGTTTAATAAAATCGGGATTTAAAATGAGACCAAATTGGGCAAACTCTTTTGGTGTAGAATCCAAGGCCAAATATTTTTTGTCGCCAACCATAACATATTTTCCTTCAATTAAGCTATCATCAACTCTTGTTGGTACATTATTGACATTAAAGTAATCTGATTCGATTAAGCCTGCTTTTGAACATGCCTCGGAAGGCAGCATTCCGGAAACAGCACAATAAGAACGTTGCACGATTCCTTTTGGCATTTTAAATGACTTCTTTGGAGCAATTAGATCAGGTTTAATTTTATAGGCAGCGTTCATTAACTGAGCCCATAAGTTATTGGTCCGTGAACTATAGGGCATACCGGATGTCTGGAGCGATTTTGGTGTATCATACCCTCTCCAAAGACCAAAGGTGACATTAGGGTTTGAAGCAACGAACCAAGAGTCAATATATTGATTTCCTGTCCCCGTTTTCCCAGCCCAGTCCGCACTGAAATTTAGTTTGCTTCTAACTCCTGCTGCCGTTCCCATCTTTACCACGTCACGCATCATATCAATCGTTAAATAGGCTGTTTGCGGCTTAAAGACATTAACAGGTTTCACTTCGTGCTGATAGATAACTTTGCCATTTTTATCGACAATTTTATCAATCATATAGGCATCAATAAATTTTCCATCATTAGCAAAGGTACTAAATGCATTCGTATTTTCTTCGATGGTTACCCCATTTGTCATCGATCCAATCGAAGTAGCTAGATTGGTATAATCATCTTTTCTTAAAGAGGTAAATCCCATTTTTTCAAGATACTTGGCGGGACGTTGGTCAACGATACTCTTGTAAAGTTTAACCGCTGGTACGTTATAGGATTTCGCTAGTGCATATCTTGCTGAAACCAGTCCGCTATACCGATAGTCATAGTTTTGCGGCCAAGGATCACTTCTGCCGGGTGCAAGACTTAAGGCTACATTTGGCAGCGGTGTTCCCGGAGCAACTTTTCCTAACTCAATCGCGGGTGCATAGACAAGAAGTGGTTTCATGGTAGAACCGTTTTGTCTGATGGCACTGGTCGCGTGATTTAGCTGTTGATCATCATAATTCCGTCCAGCGACAAAACTGATAATTTTTCCAGTCTTGTTTTCGATCAGTTCTGCCCCAACCTCAGCAGGTTCCATAACTGTTGTTATTTCTCCAGTTTCAGGATCCTTCTTTTCTTGAGGCTTATCGGGTCCGTAATATTGATAATTATCCTTAACCTTTTGCATCGCATCGTATATTTTTTTGTCTATTGTCGAATGAATTTGGTATCCATTTTGACGCAAAGCATTTCGAGCTAATATTTGATATTTATAAGCAAGATTGTCATCGTTTTTTAACTCTTTCTCTGAAATCCCATCATTTTTTGCTAAGACAGTGGTCAGGACTTCAATCGACCGCTTTTCAATTTCGACTGTTAGCCATGGGTATTTTTCCAGTGGATTTGCAACCGGTTTGATAAAATCCTTTTTAATATCGTAGGCAGAGGCTTGCGCATATTCATGCTCGTTAATATAGCCACCGTCAAACATTCTCTTTAGGACGGTTTTCATCCGTGTGAGACCTGGTTCGAGATATTGGGGTTCTTTTATCGTCCCTTCCCGTGTAAACGGGGTATATCCAAACGGGCTTTGAGGCAATCCTGCAATGAAGGCAGCTTGCGGAAGTGTTAAATCACTCGCCTTTTTACCAAAGATCCCTTTTGCCGCTGCTTGAACACCAGCAATGTTTCGTCCAGACGAATTTCTTCCTAAGGTAGACACATTAAGATAAGCTTCAAGCATGTCTTTTTTATCAAAAAATTTCTCTAAACGAAGAGCAAGTAAGATTTCATTGGCTTTCCTTTGAAACGAGACCTCATTTGTTAAGATTTGATTTTTTATTAATTGCTGTGTTAACGTACTACCGCCGGATTGAACAGCAGAATTTGTCACTTCCTGAAAAACGGCCCGAAATACAGCTTTTGGGACAACGCCTTTATGCTTGTAAAAGTATTCGTCTTCGGTTGCAACTACCGCATTGACTAAATCATTTGATACATCGTCCAATTTTACTTCTTCCCGTTCCAAGTCGGTGTGAAGTTTACCAAGATAAAAATTATCCGAAAAATATAACTCAGAAGTTTCCGTATAGTTATAAATATCTTTTTTCATGCTGTCATACGAGCGAACAGGTTCATCTTTTACAAGTGAAGCAAAATAACCCGCACCAACACCTGTCGCAAATGATCCGCCAAGAATGACGACTGTTAATACAAGGAGTAACAGATTCCAAACTACTTGATATGTGATTCGTGCACTTTTAACTGTTCTTTTATGGGTAAATATGTTCAGAACGGATTTTGCTTTTTCTATCAATGCTTGTAATTTTTCAACCATCTATAGTATCACCTCATCTAAAATCAAGTACATTATAGCATACCAAAGGTATAAAAACTGACAAAGTTCTACATTTATCTGAAATTTCCAGTTAAGTTTGACAAGGGAACTGAAATATGGTAAAAAAAGCTATACATTAATTTAATAATAAAGCTGTGAAGGGAACCAACTGTAGTTCTTCTATCCCTGTTTCAAGAGAGTCAGCGGTGGTGAAAGCTGATGCATATAGAAGAATGAATTACTCCCCTGAGCTTTCTCTGTGAAAATGATTTTTTTGTAGCGGAGAACGGTCTAAACCGTTAATTTTTTGAGTTGGAGGAATTTTCCTCAAGCTGGGTGGTACCGCGTAAATTTACGTCCCTGCATTTTTGCAGGGGCGTTTTTATTTTTTTACCAAATTGGAGGGAATAGGATGGATTTAATACAGGATTTGGCATGGAGAGGAATCATTTACCAGCAAACGGATGAAGAAGGTTTGAAGGATTCATTAAACAAGGGGCAAATTTCTTTATATTGTGGTGTTGACCCAACTGCAGATAGTATGCACATCGGCCATTTGCTGCCATTTTTAACACTTAGAAGATTTCAGCAGCATGGCCACCTTCCGATTGTGTTAGTCGGAGGAGCAACAGGCTTGATTGGTGATCCGAGTGGTAAAAGTGAAGAACGAAAGCTGTTAACACTAGAAACAGTGCAGGATAATGTAGCAGGTATCAAGAAGCAACTTGAATCTATTTTCGAATTTGAAGGTGAAAACGGAGCAATCATGGTTAATAACTATGATTGGGCAGGCTCAATGGATGTCGTTACCTTCTTGCGTGATATCGGCAAACATATCGGTGTCAATTACATGCTAGCGAAGGATACCATTGCATCAAGGCTTGAGACGGGTATTTCGTTTACAGAATTCACCTATACCATTTTACAAGCGATGGATTTTCTTCATTTATATGAGCATCACAACTGTAAATTACAAATTGGCGGAAGTGACCAGTGGGGGAACATAACTTCAGGATTGGAATTAATCCGCAAAGTTCAGCCAGAAGGCTCGAAGGCATTTGGGTTAACCATTCCGCTTGTGACAAAAGCAGATGGTACAAAGTTTGGGAAAACGGAAAGTGGTGCAGTTTGGTTAGATCCTGAAAAAACTACCCCGTATGAGTTCTACCAGTTCTGGATTAATACAGCTGATGCAGATGTGGTGAAATACTTAAAGATTTTTACATTCCTTTCGCATGAGGAAATTGAACAATTAGAAAAAGCTGTTCAGGAAGAGCCTCATCTCCGAAAGGCACAAAAGGTTTTAGCTGAAGAACTGACTCGTTTGATTCACGGTGAAGATTCCTTACAACAGGCAATCAAAATTTCTCAAGCGTTATTTAGTGGGGATGTAAGAAGTCTTTCTGCTGCGGAAATCCAGCAGGGCTTTAAAGATGTACCAGCTTATACTTCACAAAATGAGGAGAATTTGGTCGATCTTTTGGTTGCGGCGAAAATTTCCCCATCCAAGCGTCAAGCACGCGAAGATATCTCAAATGGTGCCGTCACCGTTAATGGGGAAAAAATTACTGACACCTCTTATGCAATAACGGAAACCGATCGGATTGAAGGGCAGTTTACGATTATCAGAAGAGGTAAAAAGAAGTACACGTTAATTAAATACTAATAAAGGAAGGGCTTTGGATTACAAAGCCTTTTTTTTGCTATAAGGATATCCGTGTAACAACGGGTTAATTTATTTCGTCTAATATAAAAGGAACGAATATGGGGGTGAATGTATTGAAAATTTTATTACACGCCGTATTTATTATTCTCATCGCACTTGTTACATTTTTCGGACTTGGTCCTGTTTTATATGCAGACGGGGTATTACAAGAAAGATTATCGACTGCGGCTATCGTAGTTGTCATCTATATAATACTTGCCTTTTTATATCGGAAATCTATCAAATGGGTCAATCGAAGATAGAAAAAGCCCTCATACCCATTGGTATGAGGGCTTTAACCTTATTAACGTGAGTAATGCTCAACGGTAACAGAAACTCTAGTATGAAATGAAAATTCAAAGGAGAGGAATGAGGTTAAATGGAAACTTATTTAATGAGTGGACACTATCAAGCGTTTTTGTTGACAGTGTCCACTCATTTTCAACTACTCCGCGAACCATTATGAGTGAGAAACTTTAAAAATTTAATCTTCGTAAAATCTTTTCCAATGAGAATAATGAGGATAAAAGAACTGACATATCAAGTTCATTTTCAATAGATGTTTTTTGCGAAGTTCCCTGAGAGCTACTATTGGTGTTATTGTTGTTATTTTCACTCGCATCGTTTGATTCTTGACGTAATATTTGGGAAGTTCCCTGAGGGCTACTATTGGTGTTATTGTTGTTATTTTCACTCGCATCGTTTGATTCTTGACGTAATATTTGCGAAGTTCCCTGAGAGCTACTATTGGTGTTATTGTTGTTATTTTCACTCGCATCGTTTGATTCCTGATGTAATTTTTGGGAATTTCCCTGAGGGGTATTATTGGTGTTATTGTTGTTATTTTCACTCGCATCGTTTGATTCTTGACGTAATATTTGGGAAGTTCCCTGAGGGCTACTATTGGTGTTATTGTTGTTATTTTCACTCGCATCGTTTGATTCTTGACGTAATATTTGGGAAGTTCCCTGAGGGCTACTATTGGTGTTATTGGTGTTATTGTTGTTATTATTGTTATTTTCACTCGCATCGTTTGATTCTTGACGTAATATTTGGGAAGTTCCCTGAGGGCTGCTATTGGTGTTATTGTTGTTATTTTCACTTGCATCGTTTGATTCTTGACGTAATATTTGGGAAGTTTCCTGAGGGCTACAATAGGTGTTATTGTAGTTATTTTCACTCGCATCGTTTGATTTTTGACGTAATTTTTGTGAAGTTCTCTTAGGGCTACTATTGTTGTTATTGTTGTTATTTTCACTTTTATCGTTTGATTTTTGACATGACTCATGTTTTTCCGATTTAGCCTTTTCAATTTTTACTCCATAACTAACATTTTTAATGTGGGACATGGCAATGCGAACGATTTCCCCATTATTGACCAAATAAACTAAATCATTTTTTACCTCACAGAGTACACCCTCTACCGTCTCAGTACCGCCACGATTGATATTTACCCAACGATATTCCAATGATTTAAGCAGGTCTTTGAAATTTATAGCTTTTTTAAATTCGAAATCCTTCGGAACATCAACGTCGAATTTAAACTGCTCTTTCAGATTATCTGTAAAATTTTTAATATGTTTAGTGTTGTGGTAGACGATCCCATCTTCTTCCGTGAGAAGGCAGAGATAATCTTCACTTGCATCCATAAACATCCCAATACTGGATTCTGGTCCGCCTCGATCAACCTTGATTACTCTATCTTGAAAATATTTCGTGAGGTCTTTACCCATATAAAAAATTCTCCCCTTTAAGTTATTAACTACACTGCATCGTATGTATAACGGGAGGAAGTTGTCCTAAGCAAATAGCCTGTCTTTTAATTGTTTGTCCTTTTCATTTTTTAACTAATAGGTGCTAGAGTTGAAGATCAGAGCTGTCATTTTGGCAGCTTCTTGTTGTGCTAACGGGGCAGGATAGTGAAATAAGGGTTCCGTAATGTGGTTGAGGACCATATCGGAAGGATTCTTGGAGTTGATTTGAACTTTAATACTACTACAACCCCGATTAGAGAATGGTATCAGAAGCTTTATGTGGTGCGAAACTAGATAGTACATCAAGGAAGAACATCAGTAACTGAAGACGAGAGTTATGAAGCTCATGATGCGTATGTTAATACTCGGAACTCCCAAGGGGACCTCTTGAAAAATGCAGGTATTCTTAATGCCAATGGAAACATTGATCTGAATCAATTTCCAAAAAACATAAAGGGAACGCTCGATGGAGAAGAAGTACTGGTTGTGCTCACCGGTTCGATCCCTTCATAGAACATCGTTATTAAGACCCTGATATTATCATGGCCTTTTTTTAATTTTGTTAAAACTTCCTCCAAAATTGCCCCCATCTCTTTGGGGGGAGAATACAAAATTCTACTAAGCATAGTAAAAACAAAAAACCCTAGAAGCGCTGATATAACGCTTCTAGGGTTTTTGTGATTGCTATTTAATAAGCAAATCAATTAACGTGAGTAGAACTCGACGATAAGAGTTTCGTTGATTTCAGCAGGTAATTCAGAACGCTCTGGTAAGCGAGTGAAAGTACCTTCTAATTTGTCCGCATCAAATGTTAAGAAATCAGGAACGAAGTTATTAACTTCGACAGCTTCTTTCACAACATCAAGATTGCGAGATTTTTCGCGTAGGCTGATTGTTTGACCAGCTTTTAAGCGGTATGATGGGATATCTACACGAGCGCCATCAACTAAGATGTGGCCATGGTTTACTAATTGACGAGCTGCACGACGAGTGCGAGCAAGACCTAAACGGTAAACAACGTTGTCAAGACGTGATTCAAGAAGAATCATGAAGTTTTCACCGTGTACGCCGCTTAATTTACCAGCTCTATCAAAAAGATTACGGAATTGACGCTCAGTTACGCCATACATATGACGAAGCTTTTGCTTCTCTTGTAATTGTAATCCGTATTCAGAAAGCTTTTTGCGTTGGTTTGGACCATGTTGTCCAGGAGCGTACGGACGCTTTTCTAATTCTTTACCTGTGCCGCTTAGAGAGATTCCAAGACGACGGGAAATTTTCCAGCTAGAGCCAGTATAACGAGCCATGAATGACTCCTCCTTAGTGTTTTTATTTTGGTAAAATAAAAACCGTTATGAGACGCTTTAAAGCCATTTTGTTTTCATGTACCTTCGCCCTAGCAGCTAAGGGTTACAAGATACACCATCATTTAAAGGCAATCTACCTTTTAGAGGAACAAAATGAGACGAATAAAGTTTTCACATAGGCTGCAATATTTTACACAAGGAGTATTATATAATTTTTATTCCTGTAAAGTCAAGAATATTTTTTGGGGATGATGATACAGGAGAAAATTATCGGAAAGATTATTTTAATAAAGTTAATGAATTATACAAATAAATGTCGCCAAAGTGTCTGAAAATTAACTATAATTAGGGTACTATGTATATATCTGGAATTAGATCGGGTGAAACCTATATGGAAATTCTCGAATGTGATTTACACATGCAAGTTAATAGATATAAACAATTAATACAAATTACAGAAAAACTTCATTCGTTCCTTGATGTGAATTTCATCTTGGGAGAATTATGCGTAGCGCTTAAGGAAGTGTACCCTGACTACTCATTTTCCTTATTGCTTTCACAGGATACTCAAAGCCACAGCGACCTTCCGATTATTGAGCTTGAATATGATAGTGAAAATATTGCTGCTATCAATGCTTATGCAACCGGGGAGATTCAATTTGAATATTCCCCCCCTGATAAACATGCAATTATTTATGCCCCATTAAAAGGGAAGCAGGTAACCTATGGAGTCTTGCAGATAATTGCAGCAGATACGACTGAATTTATGGTATATGAGGTGGAGTTTCTTACATTATTGGCAGGTTCTGCGGGATGTTCTATGGAGAATGCCCACCTCTATCAACAGTCAAAGAGGGAAATCTCCAACTTACAATTAATCAACGAAACTTCCCATTGTTTAAATTCTAACCTACGCATGGTTGATACGATGACATATATGTCAGAACAAATCATCACTTCCATTGATGCACAAGAAGTTGGCTTTTTCTTATTCTCAAATGAACAAGCAAATGTAAAAATACTCCCAGGTTCCACTTCATACTTTTACACTAAACAGGCCCGACTCTACATTGATTATATAAAGGAAAAGATCGAAAAGGAAAAAAATCCTTTATTTATAGGAGATATCAATCTCCAAAACATAAAAAGTATGACAAGCTTTCATTCGATTCTTGCGATTCCGATGATTCAGAGCGAAAAATTAAAAGGTTTCTCCATTGTGATGCATCAAAAGCCTTATTTCTTTTCCTTTGACACATTTAAGCTCCTGCAGTCACTAGTTCATCATTCATCGCTAGCGTTTACCAATTCAATGCTCAGAGAAGAGTTAGAGCATATGGTAATTACAGACCACCTTACCAAGCTCCATTCCCGCAAATTTTTGGATGAAAAAATCCAGTGGTCAATGAAAGAGATTGAAGAAGGTACCTTTATTCTCCTCGATATTGATAATTTTAAAGAATTAAATGATACATACGGCCATCAGGTTGGAGATAAAGTTCTGGTTCAGGTTGCAAACCTTATTAAACGAAATATTCGCGGGGAAGATATAGGCGCCCGCTGGGGTGGGGAAGAACTGGCCCTTTATCTTCCTGGTGTCCCTTTAGACAGAGGAGCAGCCATCGCTGAAAGATTAGTTAAAAAGGTATCCGAATGCTCCGACCCGCATATTACAGTGTCCTGTGGTGTTTCTTATTGGAATAAGGAACGGCTCGATGCCTATAATTTCTTATTTAAACGAGCGGATGAAGCGTTGTATATTGCTAAAGGAACTGGGAAGAACAAAGTGGTCATTCAAGGAAACAATATAATGGTTAGTTAGGGCATTCATTTATGAATGCCCTAACGATATTCCCCCAACCTACATAATATATTATAAATATGAAAACGTTTTCAAACAGGAGGAATCCAAAATGGGGAAAAAGAAATCACGGTTTGAAACGGAAGTTATTCATTCAGGCTACCGGCCAGACGAACATCAAGACAGTTTAGTTCCCCCGTTATATCAAACATCTACCTTTACATTTACCAGTGCGGAACAAGGGGAAAGAAGGTTTGCAGGGCAAGAAGAGGGATTTATTTATTCACGCTTGGGAAATCCAACGGTGAAAATACTGGAAGAACGGATGGCAGTCCTTGAACAAGGTGAGGCAGGCTTAGCTTTTTCGTCAGGAATGGCGGCCGTGAGTGCAGTGCTAGTGGCCTTAACAAAAACAGGTGACCATATTCTTTGTTCACAAGGAGTATACGGCTGTACCTTCGGATTGTTGGAACTATTAAAAGGGAAATATGGGATTGAACATGACTTTTCTTTAATGGAATCGGCAGAAGCATTAGATCAAGAAATCCTACCTAATACGGCTTGTATCTATATTGAAACGCCAATAAACCCTACAATGAAGCTGGTAGATTTGGAATTGGTGGCTAGGGTGGCAAATAAAAAAGGGATTCCCGTTGTTGTGGATAACACATTTTGTTCCCCATATATACAAACCCCTCTTACCCTCGGATGCAATGTTGTCATTCATAGTGCAACAAAATATATCTGTGGACATGGCGATGTTATAGCGGGTCTTGTCATTGGGGAGAAGGAGTTTATTAGGCAGGTGTCACGGACGACCCAAAAAGATATTGGCGGAATTATCTCTCCTTTTGATGCATGGCTGTTGTTAAGGGGGATTAAAACACTGCCAGTGCGCATGGACCGCCATTGTGAAAATGCCCAGAGGTTATTTGAATTTATGAAAAGTCATCCGAAAATTGAATCAGTGTATTTCCCTGGGGATCCAGAACACCAAGATTATTCGATCGCGAAAAAACAAATGAAACAATCAGGCGGGCTCATATCATTCACGATAAAGGGATCCAAGGAATCGGCACAACAGTTTATGAATCAATTACAATTAATAAAAATTGCGGTAAGTCTTGGAGACGCCGAAACATTAATTCAGCATCCTGCAACGATGACCCATGCCGTGGTTCCAGAGGAAGAACGAAAAAAAATGGGGATTGAAGATAACTTGCTGCGTCTATCTGTTGGTTTAGAAGCATGGGAGGACATCCAAGAAGACCTGGATCAGGCACTGGAAAGGATTTAAAGAGAAAAAGCACAGAGAGAATTTCTCTGTGCTATTTTCTATATATGTTCAACTAGAATTGCAACAAATTCTTCCAACATTTGTTGATCAAGTGCATCGAAACGATTTTTTTCAGGTGAATCAATATCCAGAACTCCAATTAGCTGCTCATTTTTAATGAGAGGGATAACAATCTCGGATTGGGAGGCTGCATCACAAGCAATGTGGCCGGGAAACTGATGAACATCTGCCACAAGAACGGTTTCTTTTTTCAAAGCAGATGTCCCGCATACACCCTTACCCAAAGGAATACGTACACATGCAGGAAGACCTTGGAATGGTCCTAATACTAGTTGTTGATTCGTATCCATTAAATAAAATCCAACCCAATTAATTCGGTCAAGAAATTGGTTCAATAAGGCACTGGCATTGCTGAGATTCGCAATCTGATTGTTCTCATCGTGAATAAGGGCATGCAGTTGTTTTTTAACAAGATTATAATTTTCCTCGCGGCTCGCAGTATACATTTCGACGTTAAACATGGAATTTCCCCTTTGTTTCAACAATTTTATTTATTATTTTATCAAATTTACAAGAAAATGAGCAGACTTTGTCGATTTTTTCATAAAGGAATCTGTGTTATAACAAAGAATTATAATGTAAGGGGATTTTTGTATTCCAGAAGGGGGACAATTTATGAAGAAAAATGCTAAAGAAGCAATTGTTAAGGCCGCTATAACATTGTTTAAGTCCAATGGATACTCTGGAACATCAATCCGGGATATCGCCCGACTGGCAAAAGTAAATACGGCAACGATTGCCTACCATTTCGAAAATAAACCAGGTCTGCTAGAATATTGCTTTACGCATTTTTTTGAACAGTATATTAGTAAAATGGAAGAAGCCTACGCATCGATAGACAAGGGAGCAAAGGAGTGTTTAAAGCGAATTGTCGCAGATTTACTTCATTATCAATGTGAAAATAGTAAATTAGCCAGTCTTGTCTATCGGGAAATGTCCATGGATTCGCAAGTGGTTCGCGAAATCATGTCAACCTATTTACTTAAGGAAAAATACTATTTTCAATTAGTATTTGAGCGTGGTTTTGAATGGAATGAATTCCGCCCCCACTCGATTCCTTATTTAATTATTCAACTTAAAGGATTATTGATGATGCCATTTATGAATACACATTATATGAGGGAAGTCTTGTATGTCTTTCCAAATGAACCATTTTTTGAGCAGAAATATTTAAAGGATATTAATTTGTGGATTGATAAAACACTATGCTCGGATGTACCAATGAAAATGAGTGCAGTCATAAAATAGCGGCAATCGCTATTTTTTTTTAGTTAATAGGAAAGCATAAATTCAACTGCGCCTCATGAACCGTCCTATCAGACTCGCCAATTGGTGAGTTTTCATTTATTTTACAAAAAAATTGAAAATAATAGTCAAAAAATGTCGTTAACATGGTATCATAATAGCATTGAATCGAACATTAATAGATTTTTTTATAATAGATGCATGAAAACTGGAATTTGAAAGAACGTTTTGGGAAATAGGGGGCTTACTTGTGAAATATTTCATTGGATTTTTTATCCTTTTACTAGCCTTATTTGTAATTGGGTATTTAATAAAGAAAAAGTACTTTAAGGAAATGGATCGATTGGAAGCATGGAAAATCGATTTAATGAATCGTCCAGTACTGGATGAAATGTCAAAAGTGAAGCTGCTTAATATGACAGGGCAAACTGAAGAACTATTCGAACGTTGGCGAAATCAATGGGACGAGGTGGTAACGGTACAGCTGCCTGATTTAGAGGAAATGCTTTTTGATGCCGAAGAGTACATAGATAAGTACCGATTCAGTAAAGCCAAAGGTGTCCAGAAAGCAATTGGAGTAAAGTTACAAGAAACTGAGAATCAAATAAAAAGTATATTAGAAGAGTTACATGAATTGGTTGGCAGCGAGGAAAAGAACCGAGTTGAAATTGAAGAGCTTAAAGAGCAGTATAGGGAATCGAAAAAAATGCTGCTTGCCCATCGTCACAGCTTTGGCAGTTCAGAAAAGAGTTTAGAGGAACAACTCAACGGCGTTTCACTAAAATTTCAGGAATTTGATGAAAAAACTGAACATGGAAATTATCTTGAAGCCCGTGAAGTAGTTTTAATGATTCATAGTCAGCTTGGAATGATTAAAAAAGATATGGACTTGATTCCGCAGCTGTTAATTGAATGTCAATCACTTCTGCCAAATCAGCTTTCAGATATTCTTGACGGATACCGTGAAATGTCTGATCAGGAATACTATTTAGAACATATTAATTTGGAAAAAGAAATCAACCGCTTAGAAGAGAAACTGGCTGAGAATCTAGAGCTTATCGAAGCAACGAAGATTGATGAGGCAGTAGAATGTATAAAAGAAGTAAAGGAAAGAATTGATGTCCTTTTCGATTTATTGGAAAAAGAAGTACACGCCAAGCATTTTGTCATAAAAAATGAAAAAATAGCAAGTGAGCTTCTCATTTCTGCCTATGAGGAAAATAGTCATCTTTCAAGTGAAGTCATTCATGTTCAAGAAAGTTACCAGCTGTCTGAAGGTGACTTTGAAACGCAGCGACAGCTCGAAAAAGAACTTTCCACTGTTTATAAACATTTTGAGATTCTGATTGAAAAAGTAAAGTTAAATGAGACAGCACAAACGGTGATTAGTGCAGAGTTAGCTCAAGTAAAAGAACAGTTGGATATCATCCGAGAAGGGCAGCAAGATTTTGCTTTAAAACTTCAAGCCCTTAGGAAAGATGAATTTGAAGCAAGAGAAAAGCTTAAAGATCTTACCAAGAAAGTTGGAGAGACGGTTCGTCTCGTTACTAAGAGTAATGTCCCTGGCTTACCAGAAGATTATAAGTATTTGTTTGAGGATACAAATGATAGCCTTCAAAATGTAAAGTACCATCTTGAAGAAAAACCACTTAACATTTCTGCTCTAAATCAATATTTAGAAATTGCCGTATTAACGGTGGAGAAACTTACCAATTCAACGGTAGAACTGCTAGAAAATGTGATGTTAGCGGAAAAAGCCATTCAATATGGAAATCGTTATAAAAGCCAATATCCAAATGTAGCCAAAGGATTATTGGAAGCAGAAATGGCATTTAGACACTATGAATATCAAGAGGCTTTAGAACAAGCGGCTGCAACACTTGATGTTATTGACCCAGATGCATTGAAAAAAATAAAAGCCGCATTTGTAACAGAATAATAAGAAGAGCGAAGTACACTAGCCGCTGGGCGCTGGAGCTAGACAGATCTCTAAGTTCAAAAAATTATACTCTTTTAACACATACAAAAAACCGATCAGTGCCATTTTCGCTGAATCGGTTTTTTGTTATTCTTTTTTTTGTCTTTATGATAAGATTTATTTTTGTAAGAGTTCGGAGGAGAAAAAATGATTTATTTTGATAATAGTGCAACGACAAAACCGTTTAAAGACGTTATAGATTCGTTTGTTACGGTGTCTAGTGAATATTATGGGAACCCTTCCTCACTACACAGTATGGGGGGACAGGCAGAGAAGCTGCTTTTCCAGGCGCGGGAACAAGTAAGCAAGCTCTTAACAGTAAAACCATCTGAAATTTATTTTACTTCCGGGGGAACGGAAGGTAATAATATAGCGATAAAAGGATCTGCTTTATTACATAAAAATAAAGGTCGGCACCTGATTACATCAAGTGTTGAACATCCATCAGTTAGAGCCGCAATGGAACAGCTTGAACAGGAGGGTTTTGAGATAACTTACTTGCCTGTTGACAGGTTTGGAAGAATTAATGTTTCGGATCTTGAAAAAGCGATAAGAAAAGATACCATTTTAATATCCATTATGCAGGTGAATAATGAAGTGGGGACGGTTCAGCCAATTAAAGAAATTGGAGACCTATTAAAAAAACATCCAACGATTTTATTTCATGTTGATGCAGTCCAAGGAATAGGAAAGATTCCCCTTTCTCTCTATAAAAACAGAGTGGATCTTTGTTCGATATCCGGTCATAAATTTCATGGCTTAAAAGGCACCGGTGCCCTTTTTATCCGTGAGGGTGTGAGACTTGCTCCATTATTTTCTGGCGGCAATCAGGAACGGAAGATTCGAAGCGGTACAGAAAATGTGGCAGGCGCAGTTGCGATGGCAAAGGCACTTAGGATGACATTAATGAAAGGCGAAGCAGAGATGGAACGAATGAAGAATATCCACAGCCTGCTCAGGAAGGGGTTAGCAGAAATAGAAGGTGTTCAAATTCATACACCTACTGAAAATGCAGCACCCCATATTTTAAATTTCTCATTAAAAGGAATAAAATCAGAAGTATTCATTCATTCACTTGAGCGGAAAGGTATCTTTGTATCAACCACAAGTGCATGTTCCTCAAAAAAGAAATCACCAAGTAAAACGCTTCTCGCAATGGGCGTTCATGAAACGCAAGCTGAAAGTGCCATCCGGATCAGTCTCTCATTTGAGAATACCAGAGAAGAGGCAGTGACAGTTCTAGTTGCTTTTAAAGAATCCGCAAACCAATTACGAAAGGTTATGAAATAGATGGAATATGATCGTATACTCATTCGCTACGGAGAAATATCGACAAAAGGAAGAAATCGCAATCAATTTGTAGAAAAGTTAAGAAAAAGTGTTAGAATTGCTCTCGCTCCCTTTCCAAAAATTAAAGTAGAAGCAAGCCGTGATCGGATGTATGTCTTATTAAATGGTGAAAGCAGCGAAGCAATTATTGGAAAACTGAAGAATATATTTGGAATCCAATCCTTTAGCCCTGCAATAAAATTGGAAAGAGATTTAGAGGTCTTAAAAAAGATATCGCTTGAATTGGTACGCTCCTTATACAAGGAAGGTCAAACCTTTAAAGTTACTCCGAAAAGATCTGATAAAACATTTGAGTTGGATACGGACGGAATCAACCACACCCTTGGCGGCCATTTGTTGCAGCATATTTCTGGACTCAAAGTGGATGTGAAAAATCCGGATATTAATTTACGGATTGAAGTCAGAAAGGAAGCCATTTATCTATCATGCGAAAATATCCAGGGTGCAGGTGGACTTCCGGTTGGATCAAGTGGAAAAGCCATGCTCATGCTTTCTGGTGGAATCGACAGCCCTGTTGCCGGCTATATGGCAATGAAGAGGGGACTAGAAATCGAAGCGGTTCATTTTTACAGCCCCCCATTTACAAGTGAAAGATCGAAGGAAAAAGTCATTGACCTTTCAAAAAAATTGGCTGAAATATATGGATCGATGACCTTGCATATCGTTCCGTTTACTGATATTCAGCAAACGATTCGCGAACAAGTACCTGAAAATTATTCGATGACATCTACGAGAAGGATGATGCTTCGAATCACGGATGAAATTAGGAAAAAACATGAAGGTCTTGCTATAATTACCGGTGAAAGCCTCGGGCAGGTTGCGAGCCAGACGCTAGAAAGTATGTATGCAATCAATGAAGTTACAAATACGCCTCTTTTGCGTCCATTGATTACGATGGACAAAACGGATATCATTAAAATCGCTCATGAAATTGATACACTTGAAATTTCGAATAGGCCTTTTGAGGATTGCTGTACCATCTTTGTCCCAGCTTCTCCAAAAACAAAGCCAAAAAGGGAAAAGGTTCAGCATTATGAAAGCTTCTTTGATTTCGAACCACTCATTCATGAAGCGGTGCAAGAGACAGAGACACTTGTAATTAAACCTGATATCAAGCAGCACTCAGAATTTAGTGAATTATTTTAAAAAGGTAAAATTCGGACAATTTGTGAACAATTACCAATTGTAATATAGAATGAAGTTTTTAAGTTCTACACATTCTATACTCACAAGGAGGTGATATCACATGGCAAACAACAACAACTCAAATCAATTATTGGTTCCTGGTGTTGAACAAGCTCTAAGCCAAATGAAATATGAAATTGCTTCTGAATTTGGTGTAAATCTTGGAGCTGACACTACTTCACGTGCCAACGGATCTGTTGGTGGTGAAATCACAAAGCGTCTAGTAGCAATGGCTGAATCTCAATTAGGCGGCGGATTCTCTCGTTAATAAAAAATAAATACGATGGCTACAGAGAGCGTGGGGGCTTCCCCCGCTCTCTTTTTTATGCTCAAGATAGTGAAAAATATTTTTAAATGAATAATAATTTAAAATTTTTAAATAATTTTGTATAATTAATTTTGAGGGGTAAATACGAAAAAGTTAAGGGGGAGAAGTATGAAGCGGGAAGATTTAATTGCGCCAGAAAAGTATAATCTTGTTTCTGAAATGGAGCGTTTTGCCAAAGAACCGAACAGAGTCGCATTGAAGTGGGAGAATGAGACTGGAGAGACAAAACAAGTTACATATCAGCAATTAATGAAGAAGGTTAACCAAGCGGGGAATGTTTTCGCCAAGAATGGTTTAAACAGGGGCGACGTGGTCCTTGTTATCGTGCCCCGTCTGATTGAAGCATATGTTGTTTATTTAGCCGCATTAAAAGCTGGAATGGTTGTCATTCCAAGCTCTGAAATGTTAAAGGAAAAAGACTTGAAGTATCGTATTTCACACGGTGATGTTAAGGGGATCATTAGTTATTATCCATTCGTTGATCAATTTGAAAATATAACGGCATCACAAGCTTTGGTTAAATTTACAATCGGAGGGTCTGAAGAAGGCTGGATTCATTTGGACGGAGAGATGAAAGATGCATCAGAAGAATTGGTGCTCGCAGATACGATTAGAGACGATATGGCATTTTTGTCCTATACCTCCGGCACAACAGGGAATCCTAAAGGAGTTGTTCATACGCACGGCTGGGCCTATGCTCATTTAAAAACAGCTGCGCCAAAGTGGCTTTGTATTGAAGATGGTGATACGGTTTGGGCAACTGCAGGTCCAGGCTGGCAGAAATGGATTTGGAGTCCCTTCTTATCGGTACTTGGCTCGGGAGGAACAGGATTAGTCTACAACGGAAACTTTGATCCGAAAAAATATTTGAGCCTCCTTCAAAAATATGATGTCAATGTCCTTTGTTGTACACCTACCGAATATCGATTAATGGCGAAGGTAGATAATTTAGCTGATTATCAATTGCCAAATCTTCATAGTGCGGTTTCAGCAGGTGAACCCTTAAATAGAGAGGTTATTGATACGTTTAGAAAGCATTTTAATATTGATGTCCGTGACGGTTATGGACAAACTGAAAATACCTTGCTAGTAGGGGTTACAAAAGGGATGGAATTGAAGTCTGGATCCATGGGCAAGCCGACACCTGGAAATAGAGTTGAAATCATTAACGAAGAAGGCCAGGTTTGTGCTGTCGGAGAAGTTGGCGATATTGCCGTCCATGTAGTAACGCCAGCTCTATTCAAAAATTATTATAAAGATCCAGAAAGAACGGCAATGCAGTTCCGAGGTGACTATTATGTAACAGGCGATAAAGCCAAAATGGATCAAGATGGCTACTTCTGGTTTGAAGGCCGCGGTGATGATATTATCATTAGTTCGGGCTATACAATTGGACCATTTGAAGTGGAGGATGCGCTCGTTAAACATCCGTTTGTTAAGGAATGTGCCGTCGTGGCAAGCCCGGATGAAATTCGTGGCTTTATTGTCAAAGCATTTGTGGTCTTACAAGAGGATATTGATTCAACAGACCCAGAATTAACAAAGAACTTGCAGGAGCATGTCAAAACACTTACAGCTCCATATAAGTACCCTAGAAAAATAGAATATTTGAGTGAACTTCCAAAAACAACCTCAGGGAAAATCCGTCGAATTGAACTCCGCAAAAAGGAACTCGAGGCAGCTAAACAAGTTTAGTTTAATATTTCAAGGAAGCAGGCGGAATTCCGTCTGCTTTTTATTGGAAGCAAAAAATTCCCCATTTCAGGATGTTTCGAGTTATAATAGAAAGTATTTCGAAACTAGAAAGAATAGGGGCTCGAAAACAGATGAAAAAGACTGAAACGCAAAAAGGAGTCATTTATGCCGGCTTTTCTTACTTGCTGTGGGGATTATTGCCAATTTATTGGAAGCTTTTAGACAATGTTAATGCTAAGGAAATTTTAGCCAGCCGTGTTTTATGGTCGTTTATTTTTATGATCATCATTCTCTTCCTAACCAAAAAATTAGGGCTATTTCTTCAAACCATTAAAGGGTTCGCTAAGAATAAAAAACAAATGTATGCCCTGACGATTGCCTCCTTATTAATAAGTGTGAATTGGTTCATATATATTTGGGCGGTTAATAGTGGTCATATGATTGAAGCTAGCCTTGGATATTATATCAATCCATTAATTAGTATTTTATTAGGTATGATTGTTCTTAAGGAAAAATTAACTATTTATCAATACGTTTCTTTCATTTTAGCTGCAATAGGGGTATTGATTATTTCCATTTCGCATGGGCAGTTTCCGTGGATTGCCATTACTTTG
This sequence comes from Bacillus sp. ISL-46, assembly GCF_018613205.1. Taxonomy (NCBI): domain Bacteria; kingdom Bacillati; phylum Bacillota; class Bacilli; order Caryophanales; family Bacillaceae; genus Bacillus; species Bacillus sp. ISL-46. Next base: position 37,939 of record NZ_JAGGQR010000040.1, on the reverse strand, counting down.
GCCCTATCCTTTGGATTGTATGGTTTAGCGAAAAAGTTAATAAACGTTGATTCTGCAGTCGGATTAACATTAGAAACACTTGTTGTTACACCTGTTGCCGCCGTCTATATTGGTTACTTATTTATGAATGGATTCAATTCCTTTATAACATCAGGGATCCAAACCGATCTGCTTTTAATCGGTGCTGGAGTTGCAACAGCAGTGCCGCTTCTTTATTTTGCAAAAGGAGCACAAAAAATTCCCTTATCTTTATTAGGATTCCTCCAATATATTGCACCTACATTAACCTTATTATTAGGGGTATTTATCTATCATGAACATTTTTCAAAAATACAACTTCTATCCTTTATGTTCATCTGGTCCGCGTTAACAATTTATTCCCTTTCAAAAACAAAACTATTGTCACCACAATGGTTTCATTTGCGAAAAGAAAAGAGCACGAGCATATAATGAAAAAACCTTATCCCTGACATAGGATAAGGTTTTTTTATTCTTAAGAAAAACTTATTACTTCGCTAAACGGGCGCTTCCGCTTTTCTTATAAAAAAGTTACTTTTTCCCAGAAGGAATTGTCCTTAAGCTTTAGTGTTTTTAACTTTTTATCACTTATTCTTATGCTGATTTTCTCAACGTGACGAATACTTAATGCTTCATTATCCATCCCCATGGTAGGATAATCATTGCCTTCGGATATTACATTGAATGTAAGTGTTAGTTCACTTCCAACAATAAAGGAGGAATCTAGTGTTCGGTAAAGATTTGTATTTAAGGAAGCTACTTCACTCACCTGCATGCAGGGGATAAGAGGGTCAACAATCGAACCCTTCACCGATTTATTATAAGCAGTACTTCCGGTTGGTGTCGCAACAATCAACCCATCTCCGCGAAAGGTTTCTAAATGGAGCTTATTAATAAAGACATCTACCACTAGTGTCTTTATAATCGAAGAACGAATGCTGAATTCGTTTAAACAAGTAAAAGTACCCTGACCATCAACGGATACGTCAATTAATGGATAACGACGGACTTTTAAATTTTCATTTGTAATAATAGCGTGAATCATTTTTGAAATATCATTAATTCGGAAATCACAATACATATTCAAGCTATCTTTAGTTGAAATCCCCATGTAAAGGCAATCATCACGGAAGCCGGTTTTCCTGACGGCTTGTAGAAATGTTCCGTCATCGCCAACACTGGCAATGATATTAGCATTTCGGTAATCAGTGACAATCGTAAAACCATAACGGTCGGCCACATCAAAAAGAGGAGCCATTTTTGAAAGCATGCCCGCATCCCGTTTGTAATAAAAGTAAATATTGCGCCTGTTTTCCATTTTATGTACCCCCTGTAAAAAGATGGGATAATTGTAACATGATTACCCAACCCAAAAATAATCTTTGGTAAAATAATGTTAGTTTGAAATTAGTTTAGCATTTTATTGAAACAATATAAAAGCAGGACATAAATTTTAGACTAAAAGAAAAAGGGGGACTTACATATCTATGAATGGAAAACGGTGGGCTGCTTTAGGGATTGCGGCAGCGTTATTTTTTGTTTCTGTGGTAATTAATTTTTTATCTGCTACTGCTTTTAAAGGAATTCAAACTGATTTTACCGACTTTATGGCATCTGCTGAGCAACCTTTTACGGAAGAGGTTGTCAATGAAGGCAACGAATTAAAGAAAATAGTGATTCTCGATGTCAATGGTGTCATTCAGGACACTGGGGAATCAGCTTCTTTGCTTGGAAGTTCAGGCTATAATCATCAGGATTTTATGAAAAAGTTAAACTACGTAAACGAAGATGATTCTGTAAAAGGGATAATAGTAAAGGTCAACTCACCAGGCGGCGGCGTGGTTGAAAGTGCAGAGATTCACGATAAGCTAGTTGAAATTCAAAAAAACAGTAAAAAACCAGTCTATATCTCAATGGGTTCAATGGCAGCATCAGGAGGATATTATATTTCAACTGCTGCAAAAAAGATTTATGCAAGTCCTGAGACGATGACGGGCAGCCTTGGGGTTATTATGGAAGGCATCAATTATGAAGGTCTTGCCGATAAGTATGGGGTTGATTTTGTCACCATAAAAAGTGGCAAGCATAAGGACATTATGAGCCCAACAAGAAAAATGACAGATGAAGAACGGCAAATATTACAGTCGATGATCAATAATTCCTATGAAGGATTTGTCAAAGTGATTTCAGAAGGGCGTAACTTGCCAGTCGCCCAGGTGAAAAAAATTGCTGACGGCCGTGTTTACGATGGACGACAAGCGAAGGATTTACACCTAATTGATGGGTTTGGCTACTTAGACGATGTAGTGAATCTTATGAAAAAACAAGAAAAGCTCAAAGGAGCGCAGGTGGTTCGTTATTCAGATTCTCTTGGTTTGGGTTCCTTATTTACTATGCAGGCAAAGAAATTATTGGGTGAAAACGTTGAAATGGCTGGATTAATGCAGATGCTTTCGAAGCCGAATTCTCCACGTCTCATGTATCTGTATGCAGAATAGGGGGGCTAATTAATGGAAATAAATGAATATCAAGAAACCATGACTGACAGAAAGGAAAATTATACCCTTCGTTATGCGGGCTTCTGGATGCGCTTTTGGGCGTATCTGCTTGATTTAGTGGTTGTGGGAAGCATTGTTCGGCTGCTAATTAAACCTATATTTCGATTATTGGATATTCCTTTATCAGAAACCAATATGTTTGCGCCAGTCTCCATTTCATCGGCAGTCATCTTTTATTTATATTTCGTCTTGATGACAAAATATCTTAATCAAACCCTTGGGAAAATGGTGTTTGGATTGAAGGTAGTCGATTTAAAAAATGATCAATTGACTTGGGGAACCATACTCTTTCGTGAATGGATCGGCCGATTTATATCAGCAACGATTATCTTCGGATATATCATTGTCGCTTTTTTACCAAAAAAACAGGGCTTGCATGATCTCTTCACTGACACAACAGTTATCCATGTGGAACGGTGAAAATAAGCCTATCAACAATTGTTGGTAGGTTTATTTTTTTATATAAAAGCAAATACTACCCGCTGAAAGGTTGTGATTGAAATTGTTTTGGGTGCTCCTGATTTTGTCCATTCTATTGCTCTTATTCATTCTCATTCTTTTTACTAAATTAACAATCCTTATTAATTATTATCATCATAATGACAATGACGATCTAAAGATAAAATTAAAGATTTGGTTCGGGTTAATAAAATATACAATAAATGTTCCGTTAATAAAAGTGGATGATAATTCTCCTAGCATAGTTGTAAAAAGTAATACTAAAATGGGAGATTCCGCACGAGAATCAAATAAACAAGACACGAATCATATTACAACAGATGAGGTGGATACTAATTTATCAAATGCCAAAAAATTACTCAATCATGTGTTTGGATTACACCGTATTGTCAGGAAGTTTTTTCGGAAGGTCACAATGAAAGGCTTAGAATGGAATACGCTGATTGGTCTAGGAGATGCGGCGCACACTGGGACAATAACCGGAGCAATATGGGCCTTTAAGGGGAGCATCATAGGGCTTCTCAGTCATTATTTCAAACTTAAAGAAATGCCCAAAATAACGGTTACCCCCCACTTTCAAGCAGCCGTAATTCAAACAAGATTTACATGTATTATTCAGTTTCGTATCGGGTATGCTATTCTAGCAGGATTAAAACTGTTTAGATTCTGGAAGGGCGGATTTCCGCACTTTAAAAAGAAAACTAATTTTGCAAATGATAAAACAAAATCCGTTTGAAAAAGGAGGAAACAGCCATGTCTGACCACCCAATTCAAGGTTTGATGACAACTGCAATGGAAAGTTTGAAAGAAATGATTGACGTTAATACGATTATAGGGGACCCAGTTGAGACCCCAGACGGCAGTGTTATTTTGACTGTATCGAAAGTAGGCTTTGGATTTGCTGCAGGTGGTAGTGAATTTAAGCTGGGAGGGTCTCAAGGTCAAGGACAAGGACAAGGACAAGGACAAGGACAAGGACAAGGACAAGGACAAGGAAAAGGTGAAGGACAGAGTCAAAGTCCATCCCATCCATTTGGGGGAGGGAGCGGGGGCGGTGTTTCAATCACGCCAATTGCTTTTTTAATTGTCAACTCTCATGGAGTTAAAATGCTTCATCTAGATGAAAGCACCCATTTATATGAGAAAATACTAGAACTTGCTCCATCAGCGATTGATAAAATTCAGCAAATGTTTTCAAAAAAAGATGAGGGCAAACAACAAAATGGATCACAAAGTTCTAAAAACGAGCATAAGCCAAAAGAAGATCTTGAATTATAGCATGAAAAGTTAATCTTCCAGAGGATTAGGAAGATTAACTTTTTTCATGCGCTAAACGGGCGCTAGCGATTTTCAATAAGTCTAAATAATTGCAAAATAGATATTGAAAAGATATATTTACACTGTACATATTTGAAGTGAAGTGGTTTACAACGATCGCTTGAACTTGGATACGACAAAGGAGGATGTATTATGGCAAATGTAACATTTAAAGGAAACCCAATTACTCTATTAGGCAATGAAGTAAAGGTAGGGGACAAAGCGCCTAACTTCACAGTCCTAGCGAATGACTTATCAGCAGTAACATTAGAGAATACAAAGGGTCAAGTGCGTTTAATTACTTCCGTCCCATCTTTGGATACGGGTGTGTGTGATGCAGAAACACGCCGGTTTAATGAAGAAGCAAACAGCTTAGGCAACGTGAAAATTTTAACTGTAAGCATGGACTTACCATTTGCACAAAAGCGCTGGTGTGCTGCAAGCGGAATAGAAAACGTTCAAACGTTATCTGATCACCGTGACCTTTCATTTGGAGAAGCATATGGGGTTGCTATCCAAGAATTAAGACTATTGGCTCGTGCTGTATTTGTTGTTGATTCAAATGATACAGTGACATATGTTGAGTATGTTAGTGAAGCAACAAACCACCCTAACTACGAAGCTGCAATTGAAGCTGCAAAGGCTGCAAAATAGTAAAGCAGAAGGCCTCGGTATTACGAGGCCTTTTTGTTTGGTTAAAACTTGTATAAAATAGCTATACTCGATTAAAATGGATAAGGAATTTAAAGAGGGAGGGGAAAAGATGAACGTTTCTCCAGTAGAACAACTTTTTACGTTATTTAATGAAACAGCACTTCTTTTACAGGAAGAACTTAATTGTACATATTTAGAGGCACTTGCAGAAACTGGCGAGAATTTATTTCATGGCTCTATCCTTCAGGCTGAGGTCAGCGAGCTAACAGAAAAAAGGATTAAGAAACAATATGAACAGATCAATTTAAACAAATTTTCAAACGAGGAACTTCGAAAGGCATATCAGCTTGTCATTTTAAAAGGGATGAAAGAAAGTGTTCAGCCTAACCATCAAATGACACCTGATACAGTGGGGATGCTTGTCGGTTATTTAGTAAATAGATTTATGAAACAGTCAACATTCCGCTTGCTTGACCCAGCAGTAGGAACCGGTAATTTGTTAACAACTGTATTAAATCACCTGCAAAAAAAAGTAGAATCTGTCGGTGTAGAGATTGATGACCTGTTAATTAAGCTTGCCTATGTAAATGCAAATTTACAAGAGCACCCTATTCAACTCTTCAATCAAGACAGCCTTGAGCCACTGCTTATCGACCCCGTAGATGCGGTCATCGGTGATTTACCAGTTGGATATTATCCGAATGATGTCAGAGCAGCGGAGTATCAAGTAAAGGCAGATGTGGGACATACCTATTCCCATCATTTATTCATTGAGCAAAGTGTCATGTATACAGCACCTGGTGGGTATTTATTCTTTATTATTCCTAATGGTTTATTTGAAAGTGAACAAGCCTCTCAACTAAGTGAATTCTTTAAAGAGCATGTCATTGTGCAAGGATTGTTACAATTACCTACGAGCATGTTTAATAATAAAAATACAGCTAAGAGTATCATCATCCTCCAAAAAAAGGGTTTAGGCGTACAACCGCCAAAGCAGGCATTACTTGTCGATTTGCCTAGTCTTTCGAATGCAGTAGAAATGGATAAAATACTATCTAAAATGGAAAAATGGTTCCAAGAGAACAAAGGATGAGCAGGGTTTAAACCCTGCTCATCCTTTGTTTCTGAGTGTTATAAATCTTTTAAAATTACCGAAATATGTGAATATATTAACATTTGTAATGTAAACGCTGCCGTGTGAATTATACCTTGAAATATAATATACACAATGATTAAATGAGGAAGGAAATAATCAAGAGCGGTTTGAGCAAAATAATGTTGTACTAACAAATATAACTCCAAACCAGTGTTGTTATATAAAAGGAGCGGTAACAAAAATGGCAAAAATTATTGCAATTAATGCAGGAAGCTCTTCCTTGAAGTTTCAATTGTTTGAAATGCCAAGCGAAGATGTTATTACAAAAGGATTAATTGAAAGAATCGGATTGAATGATTCGATTTTTAATATTACAGTAAATGGAGAGAAAATCCAAGAAATCAGTGATATTCCTGATCATGAAGTCGCGGTTAAAATGCTTTTGGATAAACTAACCACTTTAGGGATTATCAAATCACTTGATGAGATTGTCGGAATGGGACACCGAGTAGTCCATGGTGGTGAAACATTTAATGACTCAGTGCTTATCACAGATGAAGTATTAAAGAAAATTGATGAATTATCAGAACTTGCACCTTTGCATAACCCAGCAAATCTTACAGGAATTAAAGCTTTCATGAGTGTGCTTCCCAATGTTCCTGCGGTAGCTGTTTTTGATACGGCTTTCCACCAAACGATGCCAGAAAGTTCTTACCTGTATAGCCTGCCAATGGAGTATTACGAAAAGTATGGCATTCGTAAGTATGGCTTTCATGGAACATCACATAAATATGTTTCACAACGTGCTGCAGAGTTACTAGGTCGACCAGTTGAACAACTTCGCCTTATTTCGTGTCATTTAGGGAATGGAGCAAGTATTGCTGCGATTGAAGGCGGTATGTCGATTGATACATCTATGGGCTTCACACCACTTGCAGGGGTAACGATGGGAACTCGCTCAGGTAATATTGACCCTGCACTCATTCCTTATATTATGGAAAAAACAAATAAAACAGCGGATGAAGTCCTTGATGTTTTGAATAAAAAGAGTGGTATGCTCGCTATGTCAGGCTTCTCTAGTGATTTAAGAGATATTGAAATTGAAGCGAAAAAGGGTAATGACCGAGCTCAACTTGCTCTAGATGTATTTGCAAACCGTATCCATAAATACATTGGTTCCTATGCTTCAAGAATGAATGGTGTAGATGCAATTATTTTCACAGCTGGTATCGGTGAAAATAGTGATACGATTAGGGAGAAAATCTTAAGAGGCCTTGAATTTATGGGTGTTTATTGGGATCCTGCTTTGAACAAAGTAAGAGGCGAAGAAACATTTATCAACTATCCACACTCACCAGTTAAAGTATTAATTATACCGACTAATGAAGAAGTAATGATTGCTAGAGACGTATTAAAAATAGGTAATTTAGCTTGATATAACAGTGTTTGTAGGTTTGTAAATCAAGAAAAACATTACCTAATTGGTTCTCGACTAATCATTACTTAATTTTGAGTGAAACACGACTTTTTTCATGTTATTAAAACTGAGGAAGGTTGTGTTTTTTTTGTCCAATAATCCAATTTATAGAAAGACTAAAAAGTATACCAATCAATTAGCAACAAAAATTTTCACAATTGATGATGCTCGTAATATTGTTATGAAAATTAAACAACTTGAAGGATTATCTCCAAATTCAATTGCGAATTATGAAAAGTTGTTTAATGACTTTGACAGGTTTTTTGGAGAAAAAAAGGATGTTGCTTCATTAACCAGAGATGATGCTCGTGAGTTTATTTATTGGCAACTTAATGAGAAAATCCAATTCAAAAATCACAAATACCGTAAGAATAAGAAAAAAGGTATTTCTGTTAGCAGTGTGAACACATATATAGGTTACGGAAAAGCAGCATTTACAGCCCTAGTTAATGAGGAAATTGTTGAAGTTAATATATTTGAGGATACAAACCAGATAAAAGAAAAAGAAAAGAAAATTGAAACTTTAACTATTGATGAAATTAACAAACTTCTTCGTTCGCTAAACAAAGGTTGGTATTCTGAGTTCCGCATGTTTGTATTAATAAATTGTTTGTTAGATACTTTTGGAAGGATAACTGAAGTTTTATCAATAAGAAAAGATGACATAGACTTTGAAAAACATGCAATTACTTTTCAAAATACTAAGAGTGGAAAGGTGCGTATTGTACCTGTCACAAAGAAAACGATTAATTTTCTTGAAGAATTAATTGAGGAAACAGAGGATTTTGAAAGTGAGTATGTATTTCTCACACATCATGGAAAACCATTGACACAAGATACTGCAAGGAAGCATTTAAGGGATTTAGTTAAACGAATTGGACTTGGTAATAAAATTATTGGGTTTCATATCTTTCGTCATACTGCATCAGAAATGTTTTTACGTCAAAATGGATCAATGAGAGTCCTTCAAAAAATACTTGGTCACTCGGATATTTCCACAACTTCCATTTACGCTCATGTTTTAGATTCAACAATTCAACAACAACATCATCAATTCTCACCTTTGAATTTAATTGACGAAAAAGAGAAACGAAAAACGACTCGTAAGGGTAAATTGAAGTAACACCTTCTCAGACTTCATATACGTCAATATAATCCGTTTTAAGAAAAATAGGGGTATTATACCTTAGATGGTTTAAAACAATAGCATGGAACAAATAGAGTACTCAGAACACAAAAAAGAGCCTTCAGTTAATTGAGGCTCTTTTGTTATGCTTCTTCAATTTCAAATAAGTCTTCAACAGAAAGATCAAGTGCTTTTGCAATTGTAATTAAATTAGACATCATATGCTGCCGACTTCTATCAAACCTAGAAATAGTTCCTTGAGGTATGCCAGTCATTTGTGCCAGATGGATTTGTTTTAAACCTCTTTCTTCAAGTATCTTGTTTAATTTTGGGGTAGCTATGTACATTTCATCATCTCTCCTTAAAATTATGAATGCTCATTCATTTCTTGTATTCATAATACCATAGTTACTATTCACTAATCAATAGGAACATCAGGGGAACAATTTAGAAAAAAATTAAAAATTTTCCATATTTACTATTTACAAGTAAATATTTATTAGTGTATAGTAAAGGTACAGCAAGACAATCACAAGCATAACAAGCATAACAAGCAAAACAAACTAAATGGAAAAGGGAGAGGTTAAAATGAATCAAGTTTTCGGGAAAATGGTATTGGATGTTGCAGTAGATGTGGAAAGCCAAAATGAAAGCATGGGGTTATTAGAAGCAAACTACAATCTAAATCCTAATAGAATCATAGCTTACAAGTTGGTTGCAGTTGATTGTAAGGGGAAAGAACATATTATCCATGTAAATGATGCAGTTGGGGAATTTGAGTTGACTGAATTTGTTGAAGCAATATAAAAAGACCACTAAGTTTAACTTAGTGACCCTAATTGTAGTAGCTACCAACTACTAACAAATATTATACCATGAAATGCTCACATTGGGGCAGTGACTACCAATCACTGTCCTTTCCATCATTATACAATCATTATATGCTGTTGACCATAAGAATATGATAATTCTCTATAAAGGGGGAAGTAAAATGTTTGAAGTTTACCCAATGGACGAGAAAGGAAAAAAACGCTTGCAGTTTGGTGAATGGGCTAAGGTTTTAGTGGATATGCATTTAGAGAATCCGAAGCAGTATCCAAAGGATTTCATTCTTGAACAGTTGTTGAATAAATATGAGAATTTAGAATTTGATCTTGAAGATTAATTTGCCGGGGAGACTTGGCAGTATTTCCTTTTAATTAACATTTTTTTCAAAATTATCGTTGACGCTAGGATAATAGTCTGATATATTATACAATGAGTACCTTTATTTTTAAATGACAAAATGACTATCACCTTTTGGTATAGTCTGCTTTTTGACGCTGATATTAGTTTTTACTTGTTCTTTGACAATCAATCTATCAATTACCCCTGATAACAACATTATACAGGCGATTGAAATAGAAATCAATCCAATTTTTTAAAAAATAAAAATTGGAACGAAATAAAAATTAATTTAACAATGGTTCAAGAGGCAAATTTTAATAGAATAAAATTACAGTTTTATTCGATAATCACCTATTGAAATGAAAGTTTTAATTGAAGGGAGGTGTGGAAGATGGAATTTAACAAGAATATGCTGTTCTTTTGCTACGATTTCTCATTAAAAAACAAACTCAAGTCTAATGGTATCAAATTCATTACAACGGCTATATCGAACGATGAGAGACGTTTCTGGTTGTTCTGGAGGACTGAAGAAGTAAATGTAGTTATTCAACAGCACGTTAAACAGTAGGCAAAACAAATTAAACAATTACACAAAGGGGAAATTAGAAATGGCAAAGGATTTTAAGATTCAGGTTCCAACAGAAATAGTAAGAAGTAACAGTTTGTCTTCAGGAGAGTTTGTATTATTGCTCAAGCTTATAGATGCCTACTACGGGCAAACAACTAAATCATTAGAAATCTCAGTTGATTATAAGGCATTAATGTTTTATTCAGCAATAAAGGATCAAAGTACATTTAAAAAGCGTCTCGAAGGATTACATAAGCATGGATGGGTTGAAAATGAAATCGGTGATTTACCTCGTAAAGGTAACTTGAAAATAGTCTTAAACAAAGATGTAATTCCTCAACTTAGAGATACCAAAGGAGTTTTCACTCAACTACCATCAAATGTGATGAGTCGTAAGGTCATTGAAACTGTAGGTGATACAGGAGTGAGACTTCTATATTATTTCATGAGTTACATTAATTATAAAAATATCCAAAAACATAAATGTTATACATCGGTAGAAACAATTGCTGAACACTTAGGGATAACAGAAAAGACGGTTATCAAGCACAATAAGATTTTGGAGAAACTTAACTTTATTAAAATAGAAAAACATGAAACTGAAACAGATACTTACATAACTGCAAATGGTAAGGAAAAATATCTCTTTCAAAAGTTTAATAATCATTACTTTTTGAAGCTGGATAAGATAGGTGAATTTTGTAATAAATCAAACTCAATTACAGCCTAATTTTCCTACATGTAATTTATCGGAGATAATGAGAAAACTTTCGGAGATAAATTGACACTTTTTCGGAGATAATCGGAAAACTTTCGCAGATAAATTACATACTAATAAGACCTATTAAAGATACAAGTAATATACATAGAAAGATACAAGTAAGATACAGTATTACACCGTCAAGAAAAATCGTTTTGACGGATGTGAATAAACTTTTTCTTTCTCATTTGTTGTTATGTTCCTGTACGTTTAATTTCAACTTTTACATAATTTATTAATTTAATAGTTTCAAATTGTTATAGCTTATTTTTTTACATAATTTTTCGCCTATATCCGAATGATTTTCACATACTTAGTTTTTAATGTTCGTCTTATACAATTACACAACTAAAGGAGAATGATTTTACTATGACAAATTTATCAAATAGAGTATTAGTTTATTCAGTGAGTACGGATGCTTTCTTTAATGAAGAGGAAACTAAAATTTCACAAGTGTTAATGGATTTGCGTCTTGCTAAAACTGAATTGGAAAAAGTTAATGATAAAACTAAAAATACTAAAAAAATTACTGATACCTTTGCTAAGTTAGTAGAAATTTTCAATACTAATGAGGTTGAAGTGAATATTGCTGATATGCAAGACGTATTCGCTAAAATTGACAAGTTAGTTGAATCATTGGGTACTAAGTTAAAATTAGAAATTGGAAAGAAAATAATTAAATCAGATGCAAATAAACCTAAACAAGAACAGATTATTCCTCGTTCATTAAGACGTGATCATCTTATTACTTATAGTAAAATGAGGAATAAAGAAGTTAATAAAACTAACAATGTTGTAGCATTATTTGAAAGCAGCCTTACTAGAACGTTAAATTTAAGTAATACAGAAGTAAACGATGAAATTATTATTGTTAAAGCATACCATTACAATGTACTTGAAGATTTAATCCTAAATGGTTTCAAATATGGTGATGATAAGGAGTACGTATTCTTCTCTGCTAGTAGTGGACAAATGAAAAAGAAAAAATGTGTATTCATCAGAAAAGATAAGTGGGATAACCATAAAGGAACATTTTTATGCGGATTAACTTGGGACAGAATCAATGCTACTCAATTTAAGAAAGGTGGCAAAGTTGAATCAGGAATTAACATTAACAAGTTTTTGGCATATTTAAGCCTCCTAAACACCGCAACAACTAAAATGACTAACTTTGATATTAATCAAGTTGTAGTTGTTCCAGATTTAGAAATGAATGTTAAAGGTATGCTTCAATTTATTGACCATAAAACGTACATAATGGATAAACCTGAAATGAAAAGTGTCCCAATGAATGTATCAGATGGCGTGGGCATGTGCTTACCGAGTGTTAGCAAAAAGAGTTTCCAGATTCGTGCAAATTGGACGAAGGGGTTAATCGTACCATTCGATTACGTGGCGTTTGCTAAAAAAGAGGGTAAATACACTATTACTGATGTTTGGGGCGATACTCACCATATCATAAAAGATAACGTGAAAATTATCCTATCAGCCAGTCAAATGAAGACCTGGAAATACTATAAGAATATGGACGAATTAAGAACATTCTTCATAGATAACAAGTGTGAAGCTGGTAAGACAAATGAGGAAGTTGAGACAAAGGATATTCACCTAAATTACCAGTACCTTCAATCATTAACTAACATGGTAAAATCTGATTTAGTGAAAATTGCTGAAACAACAAATAACGATATTGAACAAATTGGGAGCAACCTAGACGTAATGTTACGCTCCATTGGTGCAACGAAGGAGAATGTTAAGAAAGACGCTTTACAATCTTCCATCTACATCTACAACAATTTACTCAATGATCCATACGTTAAGGAAATGATTAAGAGTAAAAAAGCAGCAATGGTTAAGGAAGGCAAAGCAGGTTCATTGAGAATAGAAGAAGGTAAACGCATGTTCATCATTCCTGACCTTTATGGATATTGCGAATTTCTATTCAAAGGGGATAAGAACCCTAAAGGACTACTTGGTGATGGTAAGGTATTCGGAAATAAAATTCCTTCTGGTAAGGTCAATGTAATGCGTTCACCAGCACTTTCAAGAGAGCATGGAGTGCGTGATAGTATTAAGAATGATACATTGGAAAAATGGTTCATTACTGGTGGATTGGTAATTTCTAATCATGACCTTATTGGCAGACTTCTACAAGCAGATTTTGACGGTGATCAGGTTAATGTGTGTTGGCACTCTCTGTTCGTAGAAAAATGTGAAGAAGCAATGCAAAATATATATCCACTGTATTACAATATGGCAACTGCGCCAATTCAAAAGATTGATGAAAAGTCCATCTACACCAGTTTGATTAGCAGTTTTGGTGGTTCAATCGGAATTATTTCAAACCAAATCACGAAAATCTGGAATTCAGCAGGAAAGTTTACTGAGGAGAAATTAAACGCAATCAAGTTACTCTGCATGTACAATAATTACATGATAGACGCATGTAAGACCAACTATTTGCCAAAGCCACCTACACACATCAAGAAAGCTATTAAGGAATTTACCAATGATAAGACACCGTACTTTTTCCAATTCGCCAAGGGTAAGAAAGCGACTGAGGTTGCTAATAAGTCATTGGTAAGCGTTAAAAGAGTAAATGGTGAAAAGGGTATCTACTTTGTAGTTAGCAAGAAAAAGCATACACCAGTGGTTAATATGCTAAGTGACATTATCACTAAAAAGAATATCTCCTTCAAATCAGTTGCAGATAAAATGGATTATAAAATGCTAATGAGCGTTAATAAGATTAAAAGTAAAGGTAAGTTAGTGGATGACATAATCAAGGAAACTTACGATACTATTAACAAAAGTAAAAAGTGGATGCTTGATAAGGAATCTGACGATTACAAGGAAAATAAATACACTTACATTGCAAAAGTGATCAAGGATGAAATCATGGAAATGGTTCATTACGTGGATGAAAAAGTCACTGATGGTTACGTGGCTAATGTATTGGTTGAATACTTATACAAAACTAAGGACGCAAGCAATAAGAAAACTCTTTGGGAATCATTTGGTGATATTCTATTCGCAAACTTGAAGTTTAATTTGGAAGGATTGAGGGATTGTGGATGTTGTGGTGATGAATTTAAGCCTGACTCACACAAAGATAAGTATTGTTCAGAGGATTGCAAGACTAAAATGAACAGTCGACTTACCAATAACAATTCGAAAAAGGCAAGAAGTAAAAAATAATTTGATTGAGGAACTACTAGAGTGCTAGAAACATTGATTTGACGGTCTTTCTATCACTCTAGTAAATATCCTATATAGGGAAGGGAAAACTAACGGCACAAAAGAGAGTTAGTACCTTCTCTTATTCTTTTTTTTATCTAAAAATGAACATAGTTATCTCTTAATTATATTATAACACTGTTATTTTTAGGAAGCAAGGATTATTTTAAATTTATTTTTCAAGGGGGAGGGGAGTGAACTGAATAAGGATGATGAAACCAAAGTAGAGTTGAAGAAACCAAGAAAGAAGTATGTTAAATGGAAAGTGGATCAATACGGTGTTGTGTCTTGTGTCGAATGGGTTATAGAAAAGTAATGAATACATAATTTTGTTTATTTTAAAATTACATAAATTTAACCAAGTATATCATATTACATAAAAACATAATCTGTCAATTATTAAGTTAAATTTGAATTGATTAATTGAAATTAATCGAAGAATCAATTGAGTTTTAACCCTACTTGTCTTGAACAAATAGGCTAGGATACCAGTTTCTCCTCTCAATGAAGATGGATGCCTTTTAGGTGTCCTTTTTCATTATCTAAATAATTTAGGGGGAAAAGAAATGCAAACATTAGATAGAGACGATACAATTTTAGTTGATGGGAAAGAATTATATCCGATTCCAGAGTTTAGTAATTATTTTTGTGATTTAGATGAGGGTAGAATTTTTAGCACAAGAACGGAAAAATGGTTAAGTACAACTCCTAATAGGAATGGTTATGTTTATGTTAGCCTAACTAATGACTATGGAGAAAATAAACCGCTGGGAATCCATACTGCTATTGTTTCGGCACAATTAGGAATACCATCTAGTGTGTGGAAAAATTCAAGTCGTAATATTACTGTTGATCACATAGATAATTGCAAATGGAATAATTCCGCAGAAAATTTGATGTTAGTTCCTTTTCAGCAACAATTTAAAAATCCAATCACAAAGGAAAAGTTAAAACAAAGGAATAAAACTAGAATGACTCAAGCTGAAAAAGGCACCTTACTTGCAGCGTGGGAATCATTAGAGAATCCTAAAAGAAATGAATTTGTAAATGAGTGGCATGAAAAGCTAGGATTTAGTCATCGGACAGTGGATAATTTTGTTAAGGAAAATTTGTTGAATTAAGTATACATAATTTGGTTATTCTGTCTAATTTGTGAAAAGTTTGATTAATGCATAATGAAACAAAGGGATTTTCTCCCATCTTGTCGAAATATAGGACGGATGGGAGGTGATAGTAAAGTATGGAAGATGTCTTAGTTTATAGTACAGAACGAAAATTAGTTGTAGTTAAAGGGCAAAAATTCCTGTGCGATATTATTTTCATGGGTAAAGATGTGGCATTATGTTTAGGTGAAAACATGGAGACAGGAGAACGGACAGATTGGATCACAATTAAAGATACCGCTAATCCTGCCTTTAGATTCGGAGATTACATTAGAGACAATGTTTTATAGTGAATGCTGCTGAGCAAGTCCTTCGGGATTTGCTTTTTTATTTTGGAAGGAGATAGTAAATGATTACTCTATTATTTGGATTTGTATTATTAATAATTGGTTTAACTATTGTAGCTGTCGTTTTAGATAAGATTGAAAAACAATTCAAAATACAACTTGATCAAATTAAGAAAGAAAACAGAGAATTAAAACGAAGAGTATTTGATTTGGAACTGAGAAAATAAAATCATGAAACTAAAAGGTATACTAATCCGTAATAAAGAATATTAAGTTAGTACAAATATTCTAGGGAGATGTTAATTATGTTATATCTATTGGCTATTGTGTTTCCACCTGTTGCTGTATTGATGGTAGGTAAACCGATTCAAGCACTTATTAATTTGGTGCTATGTTTATTCTTTTATGTGCCAGGGATTATTCATGCATTGTTTGTGGTCAACGAAAAGAAAGCAGATAGACGAATGAAGAAACAGGCAGAGCTTATAGCTAAAGCAAATAGGAATCATTAAGACATCCAGTATATGGGTGTCTTTTTATTTTGGTTAGAATGGTTCGGTGATAAGTAATGAATAACTTTTATAAAACAACTAAGTGGATAAAGAAGAGGGCTAATGTATTAAGGCGAGATGAGTATCTATGTCGTGAGTGTAAGCGGTATGGGAAGCAAACACCAGCAACAACAGTACATCATATCTTTCCATTAGAACATTATCCTCAGTATAAACTAAAGACTGCAAACTTATATAGTTGCTGTGCTGTATGTCACAACTCATTCCATGATAGGGGTTCACATGAGCTAACAGATAAGGGTATGAAACTATTAGAAAGAATGAAGAGTCAGATAGAAGAATAAATTTTATTTTTAAAAATATTTATTTTATTTTTTTTAAATTATTTTTTATTTTATTTTTTAAAATTATTTTTTTAAAAACCCCCACAAAATTATTTTTATTTTTCAGAGGTCAGGAGACCGATGGGGGGAACTTTTTCCCTCCACGGCAGTAAATCTACAAAACTTTTTTGAAAGGAGCAAATGGCATGGCAAAACCAACAACAAACAAAGAGACAATAAAGAAAAATACGATTCGTGACATGAAAAGTTTGGGTGTTTATAAGCCTGAATACAACCCATTGATAAATGTATATGCAGATTTGATGTCACAATATTTAAGAGCGAACAGAGAATTTGAAGAAAGTGGATTCCAATACGAAACAGAGACTGCTGCTGGTGGTACTAAAAAGTCAGCCATCGTTGCTACCTTAGAAAATTTGCGTAAAGATTTACTGGCGTATTCGGATAGACTTTGTATCAACCCTAAATCAAATAATATTGATCCACCTAAGCCACAAGAACAATCAATATTAAATCAATTCTTATCTCAACAGAAATAAGTTAGATGGATATTTCACATATTGATTCACTAAATTTCAAAGTGGCTTTGGAGTATGCAGAATCAATTGTATCTGGTAAGAAAATAGCTTGCGTAGAAAACATACAAGCTGCTCAAAGGTTTCTAAATGATTTAAAACGTGATGACTTAGACTTTAGACAAGAACAATTTGACTTTGCTATTGGATTAATAGAAGGAACTATCGCACATCAACAGGGTGAAAGTTTGGAAGGTATACCTTTAATGGGAACACCATTGTTACTTCAACCTTGGCAAAAATTTGTTGTTGTTAATTTACTTGGATTCTTTAAAAAAGATACATTATTAAGAAGAACGAACGAATGTCTACTGATGGTTCCTAGGAAACAGGGCAAAACAGCTTTTGCTTCAGCATTAGGTTGGGCACTATCTATTCTTGAAAGAAAAAGTGGTTCCAAACTTTATATACTTGCAAATAGTTTAAAACAAACTATGGAATCTTTTGGTTTTTTACAATACAACGTAAGTCGGTTGAACGATAAAACAATTCGAATAAGAGATAACAATCAGGAACATTCAATCACAATGAAGTTAGGTGATGAAGGTTCTATTTTTATTCAAGCATTAGCTTCAGATGAGGGTAGGTTGGATTCATTGAACTCAAATTTACTCATTTTGGACGAAGTACATACTTGGAAATCCTCGAAAAAGTATACTTTGATGAAGAATTCCCAAAAGGCATATCGTAACAAATTGCTTATTGCTATTTCTACTGCAGGTGATATACCTACTGGATTTTTAGCAAACCGTTTGAAGTATTGTCAAAAAGTATTGAACGGAACTATTGTCGATGATGAATATTTTATCTTTATTTGTAAAGCTGATCAAAACGAAAAAGGTGAAGTTCCAAACTATACTGACCCTAAAATTCTAGAAATGGCAAACCCTTCTGTAGGTGTTTCAGTTTCATTAGATGATTTGATTCGTGATGCTGAATTAGCAATGAACGACCCTCAAACAAGAGGAGAATTTTTAAATAAGACATTAAATATTTTCACAAACTCGTTAAAAGCATACTTCGATATTAATGAATTCAAATATTCAAACGCTCAATATAGTTGGACATTAGATGAACTAGCTAAACTTCCTATCAAATGGTATGGGGGCTGCGATTTATCAAAGTTGCACGATTTAAGTGCAGCTTCATTATATGGACGTTACACGATGAAAGACGGTAAAGAAGTGGATATTGCTATCAGTCATGCATTTTTTCCAATTGTGAGAGCAACCGAAAAAGCGGAGTCTGATGGAATCCCTTTATTCGGGTGGGCTGACGATGGAGTTCTGACGATGAGTAATTCAGTTACTGTCCATTATGATGATATTGTTAACTGGTTTATAGGAATGAAGAAAAAAGGATTCAATATTAAGATGGTTGGTTTTGATAAGAAATTCGGACGTGAGTTTTTCTTAAAGATGAAACAATCAGGTTTTAAAATTGTTGATGCACCACAGTATTTTTATCGTAAGTCAGAAGGTTTTAGACGAATTGAAGTAAAGGCAAAAAACCAAGAACTGTATTACGTGAATAATCAAGCATTTGAATATTGTGTTCAAAATGTTAAAGCTATTGAAAAGACAGACGATATGATTGAATTCTCAAAAGTGATGGATAACCAACGTATCGACTTATTTGATGCTTCAGTATTTGCATGTTGTCAGATGCTTGAAGATATGGCAACCAGTGCGACTGTCGGTAAATGGTTGAATAGTTAAACGTATCTGGAAGGTGGTGAAAAAATGAACTTATTTGGAAGGAAAAAGCAACAACGGTCAATTGATTCAGCAGTTCAAGCATTAGCAAGTGTGGAATTTTATGATATGGTGGCAAATGGTTACGTCAAACTTTCAGATAATCCAGAAGTTAAAATTGCTGTTGATAAAATTGCAGACTTAGTTTCGAACATGACAATTCATCTCATGGAGAATACAGACAAAGGTGATAAGCGAGTAAGGAATGAGTTAGCACGAAAACTTGATATAAACCCTTATAAATATATGACTCGTAAATCATGGCTATATAAAATAGTTTCAGATTTACTTTTGTATGGAGATGGTAATTCAGTTGTTCACATTGGTATAGATAAAAAGACTACATTAATTAGTGAGTTAACACCTTTGCAAATGGCAGGAGTTACCTATAAAGATGATAAAGATGGATACCTTATTGAGCATAACAATACCATTTACAAACCTGAAGAAGTCATACATTTTGTAATCAATCCTGACCCTAACTATCCATACAAAGGTACAGGTTATCGAATTGCATTGAGGGAAATAACCAAGAACTTACAACAAGCTACGAAGACGAAAAACAGTTTCATGAGTGGTAAGTACATGCCAAACATTATTGTCAAAGTAGATTCAAACAGTGAGGAACTGACTTCCGTTGAAGGTAGGGAATCCGTAAGGGATAAATACTTAAAATCGACAAATGCAGGAGAACCTTGGATTATTCCAGCAGAACTATTGGAAGTGCAACAAGTTAAACCTCTTTCTTTAACAGATATTGCGATTAATGAATCAGTTGAATTGGATAAGAAAACAGTGGCTGGACTCATAGGAGTACCTGCTTTTTTTATGGGTGTTGGGACATTTAACAAGGAAGAATATAACAACTTTGTCAATACACGAATCATGTCTATTGCACAGGTTATCGCACAAACGTTGACTAGAGATTTATTACACAGTTCTGATTGGTATTTCAAGTTAAATCCGAGAAGTTTGTATTCTTACAACTTAACTGAATTAGTGACTGCTGGTGGTTCGATGGTTCAAATGAATGCTATGCGAAGAAATGAATTAAGGGACTGGGTTGGATTAGACCCAGATGATGAAATGGAAAAACTAATTGTCTTGGAAAACTACATTCCTGCTGATCAATTAGGTGATCAAGAAAAGTTGAAGGGGGGTGAAAAAACTGATGAATAAACGTACCTCTTTTTTAGAAAGCCAATTCAGAGCAGAAGAACAAGAAGATAAGTTATTCCTTGAAGGCTACTTTATTCGGTACAACGAAGAAACTGAACTTTATGCTGGTGTGTTTGAAGAAGTAGCACCAACTGCGGTTCTTAAAAGTTTAGAGAAAAATGATATTCGTTGCTTGTTCAATCATGATACAGGTGTCGTTCTTGGTAGAGCAGGAAACAAAACTCTAGAATTGAAATCTGACGAAAAAGGACTTTATGGAAAAGTAGAAATTAATCGTAATGATCCTGAAGCAATGGCAATTTATGCACGTATTCAACGTGGAGACATTAACGCATGTAGTTTCGGCTTTTATCCTGTTAAGGAAGATTATGAAATACGAAACGATGGTTCAACAAAATTTATTATACGTGAAGCAGATTTATTCGAGGTATCAGCAGTAACTTTCCCTGCTTATCCACAAACGGAAATTTCAGCAAGACAAAATGATATTGAAGCAATCAAGCTAGAAAAATTAAACACTAGGAAAAAGAAACTGAAGGAGATGTTAAATAAATGAGTAATCCAGTAATTGTGGCTGCTAAATTAAAACTTAAACGTAGCGCATTAGAAGCAAATGTATCTGAAATTAAAGAAGCACAAGAACGCTCAGATGCTCTTATTAGAGCGATTGGTGATGAAACCACTGAGGAAGAAGTAGCAACAGTTGAAAAGTCAGTAGAGGATATTCAAGCGGAATTAACTGCCAAAGAAGAAGAGAAAACAAATTTAGAAAAAGAAATTGCTGACTTAGAAGCAGAACTTGAAGCATCAAACCAAAAAGACCCAAATAAAACTAATGATCCTGAAGGAGGACAACGTAAAATGAAAAAAGTAAATGAAGAAGTTAGAGATGGTATTAAGGCATATATTCGCTCAAAAGGACAAGAACGTGCAGGATTCACTTCTGTTGATGGTGGAGCATTAATCCCTGAGGAAATGTTACAACCACAAGAAGCACCAGTAGATGTGCTTGATTTAGCTAAATTAGTAAATGTAGTTCCAGTAACTAGTGGAGCAGGTAAATATCCAGTAATCAAAAAGTCAGGTAACAAAATGGTATCTGTTGCTGAACTAGCGGCTAATCCAGAACTAGCTAAACCAGTAATCACAGAAGTACCTTACGACATCGAAACATTCCGTGGATATATCCCAGTGTCACAAGAAGCTATTGATGATGCTGATTATGATGTAACAGGAATGATTGCTTCTGAAATTGCAGACCAAGATTTGAATACTAAAAACTTTGCTATTGCTTCCGTATTAAAAACTGCAACTGCTAAAGCTGTAACTGGTTTAGATGGAATTAAAGCTGTATTTAATAAAGACATCAAGAAAGTATACAACGTAAAAGCAATTCTATCTTCTTCTTTATTCAACGCTTTAGATACACTTAAAGATGCTGATGGACGTTACATTTTACAAACAGATGTCACTGTTGAATCGGGTAAGAAATTATTTGGTAAAGAAGTAGTTGTGCTTGATGATGAAGTGATTGGAACACTTGCTGGTGACTTAAAAGGATTTATCGGTGATCCAAAAGCGGCTGTTACTTTGTTTGACCGTAAAAGTGCATCAGTTAAATGGGTTGATAATGACGTATATGGTCAGCTTCTTGCTTCTTTCGTTCGTTTCGATGTTGAGAAAACAGATTCTGAAGCTGGATTCTATATTACATACACAGCAGCAGTTTAATAGTTAAAAATAATTATACAAATGTAATAGTTTTGGAGGTTAAGTGATGAAAGTCAAAGTACTTATAAACTTTGTTGATTTAGTTGAAAGTAAAATCCAAAACGAAGAGGTATTTAGAGCGGTGGGCGATGAGTTCACCGTTTCTAAAGATCGTTTCGATGAGATTAAAAAAGCAGGAGCTTATATTGAAGAAATTAAAACAAAGGAAATTAAGGCAAAGTCAGGAAAAAAGTAGGTGCATGAAATGGAAACTGAAGTATTACAGTTAGTTAAGGCTCGTTTGGGTATCTCATCAACTGTAAGAGATTTATATCTGTTGGCAATTATTGAAGGTGTCTTAACAGAATTATCAGAGGAACAAGGCTTGGTGCTTGATGAGTTTAATTCATACCATCTAATGTTCGTTGCAGATTTCTCAACATGGAGATACCAAAACAGGGATAGTGAAGGTTCAATGCCAAGACATTTACAATTCAGATTGCATAATTTAATTATTCATGTTGGTTCTGCTAATGTTCGTGTCAATACAATTGTAAATGTAGATGTATTACCTTTAACTCCTGACCAGTATACGGTATATATCCTTAGTACAGATGGAAGTTATCAGATGTATATTAATTCTCTATGGACTGTAGTAGAACTGGTTAGCGGTCAATGGAGAGTGGTTACATCATGACATTTGATTATGAATTAATATTAATTAAACTAACATATTCCGAAAATGACATGGGTGATTCAATTAGTACAGAAGAACGTTCTAATATATTATGTGATGTTTTATCGGTTACACGTTCGGAACATTATGCTGCAGCTAGTCATGGGATGAAACCTGAAATTGTATTTGTTGTGAATCAGTATGATTATGAGAAACAGAGTATGGTTGAATTCGAAGGAACTAAATACAGTGTGATTCGTTATTTTAAACCAAAGAAATCTAAAGGTATTGATGATTTTGAAACCATAGAATTGATTTGTGAAGGAGTTGGCAATCATGCCAATGCCTAAAGCAGTAACTAAGGTTTCACGTAACGGTGTTGAATTCACTTCTAGTGTAGATAAAACAAAATATACAATTGCAGAGTTAACAAGGGCTGCATTAAGGGACACTGCTAAATTAATCAGAAGAAGGATACTGGATAAAGCACGTAAGATGCGAGGTATGAAAAAAGGTAAACGTATTCCTAACGCATTCCAATTTTGGTTGAGAAAAAATGAAGGCGATTTACAAATCGGTGTAAAACATGATACTTGGTATGGTGCTGACCAAGAGTTAGGAACAAATAATCAACCAGCAAGACATCTAATAAGAGATACAGTTTATGAAAATATTGATCAAATTCGTATTATTCAAGGTCAGTATTTATCAGCAGTTGAAGATGAAAACAGAGCAAGAGGGCTAATTGACGAAGAGGAGGCGATAGGTGATGAAGACAATTAGACAAGCGATTAAATCTGAACTAACATCTATTCATCCTCGTGTGTATTTCCTCAAGGCACCTGATAATGCTCAATTTCCTTATTTAGTTTATACAATCCAAATAACTGATATAGGTGATGATTTAAAATTAGTCACTTTAGATGTAGATGGTTGGGATAATAAAGAAGATACAACTGAACTAGAGGATTTAATGGTAAATGTTAAAAAAGGTTTAAATAGAAAGATTATCCTCAACGACAATTTGTTTATGTCAATTTATTTAGATAGACAGTTAGTTGTACCAGATGATAATCCTCTATTAAGCAGAAGGACAAATATATTTTTAGGAAGACTATACGAAAGGTAGTGAGTTGAATGGCAGTAAAAACTAACGGATTAACATCAAACACCCCACTTAATTATTTAATGGATGCAGGGGCTATTTACAAAAACTTAGTATATACAGAAGCAACTGGTGATTTTACAGGAACTTTATTAGGAGCAACTAGTGGCGGTAATGAATTTGCATTGGCTCAAGAAATCAGACACATTGAGGTAGATGGATTAAAAGGTCAACTTAAAGGGAACTCGGTTATTGATTCAGAGATTCCTAGCTTAACAGTTAACTTAAAAGAAGTAACAGCACAAAATCTTGCTCTTGCAATTGCTGGTTCAACTACAACTTCAGATACAAATTATGACATTATCACATCTAAAGGAAAAATCGAATTAACTGATTACCTTGATAACATTGCATTTGTTGGACGATTATCAGCTAATGCTAAACCTATTGTTATTGTGATTGACAATGCAATTTCATTGGAAGGTCTTACAATTTCAGCATCAGATAAAGATGAAGCAGTTATTCCAGTTGTATTTACTGGACATGAAGAAGAAGTAGGGGTAGCACCTTACCGTATCTATTTTCCTAAGGTGGTTGCATAATGCGTGATTTAAAATTTACTGACGTTTTTGCAGTTATTCGTATTATCAAGAAAGCTGAGATTAGCGCTCAAGCCCGTTCTATTTTTTCTAGTGTTGATGAGAATACAACTGAAAAAGAAATTGGAGCAAAGTTTTTATTCTCTTGTTTGGAAAATTTAGGTCAGGCACAAGCTGAGATTACAGAATTTCTTGCTAGTTTAAAAGGTGTGGAAAAATCACAAATTGAGAATTTAAATCTTGAAGAAACAACAGAAATGATCATGGAATTTATAAACCATAAAGGGATGAAAAGTTTTTTATCCAGTGTCTCCCACTTGATGAAGTAGACATGTTAGATACCTTATTGCAAAGGTATGGAGACATGTCTTTTATTATGTCTTTACCTGCTAATGAGGGTATCAGTCTATACATAAAGGCTGTGGAGAAAAATTCAGAACAACAACTGTGGGAACAATGGTTAGTTGATTATAATCGAATGACAAAAGAAAACTTCATACCATTTTCGGAATATAAGAATCAGATGAAGAAACCTTTGAAACCTAAGGACAATCGCTCAGATGAAGAAGTAATACAAGATGCAGAAAATATTTTAAAAAGCCTGAAGCGTTCTGATAATTAGGACGCTTTTTATTTCTTTTTAGAAAGGTGGTGGGGTTAATATGGAATTATTTAAGCTTTTCGGAACAATATTTGTAAACAATGATGACGCAAATCAAGCTTTAGATGATACAGATAAAAAAGCTGAAGATACAGGTGGTAAATTTTCAAAACTAGGTGGTATTGCTAAAGGTGTCGGAGGAGTTATAGCGGCTGGTGTAGGTGTTGCTGTTGGTGCTGTTGGTGGCTTAATGGTTAAGACGATGGAAACTACGGCTGAAATTAATAAGTTTTCTCAAGTTACTGGTATGAGTAAAAAAGGTTTTCAGGAATGGGATAGTGTTGCAAAAACTTTCGGTTTTTCTATGGAAGCAGCTTCAGGAGATATGGCAGCATTGGCAGAACGTGCAATGGATGCTTCTTCAGGTGTTGGTGATAATGCTGACATGTTTAAAAAGTTAGGGGTCAGCGTTACTGATTCGAGTGGAAAATTAAAAACACAAGAACAATTATTTAACGAAACAATTAAAGGTTTACAAGGTATGGAAAATGAAACAGAGCGTAATGCAATCGCTACTGCAATGTTAAGTACAACTGGTGAAGAGTTAGCACCTGTCCTGAATATGACTAATGAAGAATTACAGAATATGAAAAACAATGCTAATGTGATCAGTGATGATGATTTAGCTAAAGCAGAATCTTTTAGATTAAAATGGGAAGGTGCAAAATCCACCCTTGCAGGTGTAGTCACTCAAATTGGTATTAAATTAATGCCAATGTTTTCAACAATGCTCGATTGGGTTGTCGGAAATATGCCAGCAATTCAATCAACAATGGACACTGTTTTTAAAGGGATATCTGCAGTTATAAATTTTGCAGTTGGAATAATTAAAAATTACTTAATTCCAATACTTTCTAAAGTATGGTCATTTATAAAGACTAATTTAGTGCCTATTTTCATGGCTCTATTTAGCTTCATGAAAGGAAACCTTCCAATAATTAAAGAAGTATTTACAAGTGCCTTTAAGGCTATTTGGACAGTAGCAAAAACATTATGGACACTCTTTAAAACTAACATCCTTCCAATACTTGCTAGTCTATATACGTGGATTATGGCTAATATGCCAACCATTCGTGCAACCTTCAATACAGTTTTTTCAAAAATAAAACAAGTTGTTAGTAGCGTGTGGTCATTTATGAAGGATAATATATTGCCTATTTTACAGAGGTTCCTTTCATTTATACAGTCTAAAATGCCACAGATACAGAGTATTGTAAGTACAGTATTCGGTATTATCTCTAGTGTGGTTAAAGTCGTATGGGGTGTATTTGAAAATCTCCTACTTCCAATTCTGAAAAAATTATGGGAATGGATAAGTCCACATATACCAAAGATTCAAAAGGTGATAGAAGATGGATTTTCTGCTATATTCGATACCATTGAAGCAGTCGTAGGGATATTCGAAGATGTGGTTGATGCTATCAAAAAAGCGGTTACTTGGTTAGGTAAATGGAATGATAAACCATCGAAAAAGAAAACTGTCGAGATAGAAGAAAAAAGGACAAAGTCTACTTCTAGTGGTGGTGGTGGTACTGCCAGAAACGCAACAGGAACAAGTTATTATTCAGGCGGTCAAACACTCGTTGGTGAAATGGGTGCCGAACTTGTAACTCTTCCTAAAGGTACAAAAATTGATCCTGCTAATGCTACTCGTAACAAATTAAGAGGTGGCGGTGATACTTACATCACAGTGAACGCACAAAAAGCTGTAATGGATGAAAAAGAATTAAGTCGTACTTTGCAGAGATTGAAGGTGCTACATGGCTGATAAACTATATTGGATTGATGCAAATGGCACTGAACAATTATTAAGCATGGATGAAAATTATAAGGTGTTATTTGGAATGAATGGTCGGTTTATGCCACCTATTTCAGTTGTGGAAGAAGAAGTACCGTTTCAAGCAGGAACTAGAAAAAGAAGTGTGAAAATAAATGCTCGTGATGTTGATATACCTTTGCATATTTCAGCAGAATCAGAAATTGAGTTACGGCAAATTATGCGTAAAACGTTACGGATGATTAATCCTTTAAAAAATGAAGGAAAACTAATATCAATTGCTGCGGATGGTAGTAAGAGAGAACTAACTTGTCAGTATATCGGTGGAATGGAAGGTGCAGAAGACAAGGATAGCAAAGGATTTTGGTGGCAAAGAGTAGTGTTAGTATTCAGAGCATTTGATCCATTTTGGTATGATTCAACCACAAATGTACAGACATTCAGAATTAATGAAACAGCAGGTACATTCTTTCCTATTCTTCCTCTACGTTTATCTTCATCAACTGTTTTTGCTGATATTTCAATAACTAACAGTGGAGATGTAGAAACAGCACCTGAATGGATTATTACTGGACCTTGTCAAAATATTGTTATTAGTAATATGACAACAGGAGAAAAAGTGAATTTGGAAGTAACTCTTGATGTTGGTGAAACAATTAGCATTGACACTAGACCATTCAAAAAAACAATAACTAAGAATGACGGTACTAACCTTTTCTATACCATGACAGATGAAAGTTCTTTGTGGTCACTACAAGAAGGTGAAAATAGTATTCAATTAGAAATGTCAAATGCTACAACTGAATCAAGTATACAACTATCTTATAAGAATAGATATTGGGGTGTTTAGTTTGTACGAGATTTATGTTAGAGATGCAAGTTTTAAAAGAATTGGTGAAATTACAGATTTTTCTATGCTAGATATAATTCCTCGATTTAACGCAGTGGGATCATTTGCTTTAGATTTACCAACTGATTGTATGGCAAGCAAAGAATTAATTAAGCCTAAATACGGAATCATTGTTAAAAAAGACGGTAAAAGTATTTTTTCTGGAAATGTAACAAGCAGAAAAAGAGCATTCAACAGTTCAAATGATACGATGACATTTGGCGGTGTAGATGATATGGCTTTTTTAGCTGCAAGACTTGCTTATCCTGTACCGTCTGCTGACTTTTCCCTAGCTGATTATGATGTAAGAACAGGTAAGGCAGAAACAATTATGAAACAATATGTGGACGTTAATGCAGGAACTAATGCACCCATTGTAAGCAGGAAGATTTGTTCAATTGAAACCGATAAGGGGCTAGGAAATACGGTAACAGGTCGAGCGAGATTTCATACACTTTTAGATTTACTCACATCTATCGCTTTATCAGGTGGTGGATTAGGTTTCCGTGTGGTACAGGTGGATGATTCATTACAATTCCAAGTCTACCAACCTATTGATAAAACTCGTTCTGCTTTTTTTAGTCCTCTTTTAGGTAACTTATCTTCGTTTGAATACAGTAATGATAATCCAGAAGCGAATATGGTCATTGTTGGCGGTGGTGGCGAGGGTGCTGCAAGAATAATTAAGTATAAACAAGACAATACCAGCATTGTAAAATTCGGGAGGTTTGAGACATTTGTTGATCAACGTAATACCACCGATGTAGCCGAGTTATACCAATCAATAGATGAAGAATTAATTAATAAAGCCGAAAAAAATAGTTTTAATTTCACACCAGTTGATACTCCTCAATTGGCTTTTAGTCGTGATTATGGACTAGGTGACAAAGTTTCAATTGTTCTTACACAACCAAATGAAATTGTAGAACAAGAAGCTATTTTACAGTTTATTTCAGCAACTCAAATGATTGAAACACAACCTGAAATTACAAGAAAATTCCAAGCAAAATTAGATGTGATACAAGATATTGTTCGTGAAGTTAAAATTTCAATAACTCCAGATGGTGACTATATTAGTCCAGTTGTAGGTACAGAGGACAGTAATACAAACGCTATCGCTGGAATCTTCGATAAAATGAAAAAAATGACAAAGCGGTTAAGCAATTTAGAAAGAGGGTGATTACATGACACAAAGTTATTTTCCTTTTAGTAATAGTCCAATTTTAAATCAGGCACAATGGTCAAAAGTAGCACAACATTGGCTAGGGACGGGAGTTATTAAAGGATTATTAAACGAATTACAAGTTTATGCAGATTCAACAGGAATGCAAATTAAAACTAAATCTGGTCAAGTATATCTCAAAGGTCATTTCTTCGAGTCTGATGCAGAGGAAGTTTTAGCGATTAGTACAGCCGATATCACAAATCCAAGGATTGACAGGGTGATTGTGCGTGTGGATTGGGTTACAAATAATATTCAATTAGCAGTATTACAAGGGGTTCCAGCTGCTTCACCAGCGGTTCCTGCACTAACACAAAATACAAGCAGATGGGAAATTTCGTTAGCACAAGTTCGAGTAAATGCTAATGTATCAACAATTACTTCTGGAAACATAACTGACGAAAGAAGTTATGTGAAAAATGCTAATTCTGAAGTGGCATGGACGAACTTAACGTTAACAGGTGGAACAACCGCCTTTCAAACTAGAACTCCACGTTATGCAAAGATTGGAAATCAAGTTGTTATTGAAGGTGAAATCACTGCCGTTCCTAATAATAACATAACTATGGCAACTTTACCCGTTGGGTATAGACCTCCTCAATTACGAATCTTTAAATGTGCACATAACTCTGGAATTTCAAATGAAGGTGCGACAATTTACGTCAACACTGATGGTACTATTATCATTCAAGCAATTGCCAACACTAATACAAGTATTTCTTTAATGGGTATTAGTTTTTACTTAGGATAATCAAAAGGAGGTTAATCAATGAAACAAGTATATAGATTCAATGAGAAAGGTCATTATGTTGAACCTGTGATGATTCAAGATGGACAGAAACTCCCTTTTGATTGCACCGAGAAAGAACTACCACAACCAAACTGGAAACCAATTTTTAATGGTGTCGAGTGGGTTGAAACGGCAACAGAGGAAGAGATGAATCCACCAGTTTCTCTACAACCAAATGTCGAAGAACAACTTGTTCAAATGGAGCAAGATGTAGCTGACCTATGGTATTCGGTGATGATGGGAGGGATAGCATAAATGTTAACTTATGAACGAATCAAGCGGTTTTATGATGGTGGATTATGGACTAAAGATATGGTTGGAAATGCTGTTGTAAAAGGTATAATCACAACCGAACAATACGAAGACATCACAGGAGAACCTTACACAATGTAGGGTTCTTTTTTTAGTTGGAAATAAATAGAAAAAAACTACCCAACTTTTGAGAGAGAGGTAGTCTTTTTTGTGTGGTTGTACCCACTTCTGTAGTTTAGCAAAGGAGGTGGAATTATGCAACATGGGAAAGAGGTGTTATTTATGCATTTTGATATTACACAAATAGTTGGAAATGTATGGTATGTAGCTTTAGGGTTCATTCTTTTTGATGTAGTTACAGGTTTATTAGCGGCAGCAATTGAAAAAAAACTCAACAGTTCAATCAACTATATTGGAATGATTAGAAAAGTAGGTGAGTTTGTAGCACTTGCTTTCTTAGTTTTTGTTGATGCTTATGTAGGTGCAAATGGATTGATTATCAAATTGGGAGTCGGAATGATTGTGGCTTATGAAGCTATGAGTATTATTGAAAACTTCAGTCGTATTGGAATTGACATGAAATTTCTAACTAAATACTTCGACAAGAACAAAATAGGAAAAAAAGGGGATAAATAACAATGGTTGAAATTAAACAAATGTTAGTACCTGATTCAATTAAACCTAAATACACAGTAAACAGTAAAAAGGTAATTTTGCCAATGAAACCTGAATACATAACAATTCATGAAACTGATAACACTTCTCCTACAGCAAATGATTTAGCCCATGCACGATTACAATTGAATGGAAATAGTCGTTTAGCTTCATGGCATTTACAAGTTGACGAAGATTCATGTATTCAATCCATCCCTTTTGATGAATGTGCAATACACGCTGGAGATGGTTCAAACGGTACTGGAAATAGAAAATCAATCGCAATTGAAATTTGCGTAAATAAAGATGGTAATTTTAAAAATGCTGTTAAAAATGCGGCTGAGGTTACTAAATATTTAATGGAAAAGTTTAATATTCCGTTGAAGAACGTTGTTCAACATAATCATTGGAGCGGTAAAAACTGTCCGAGAAATTTAAGAAGTGGAGAAAAGGGGATTAAGTGGGTTGATTTTATTGCATTACTTAAAACTGAACCAAAGAAAGAAACTCCTAAGCCTGCAGCAACAAAGGTAAATGTGATCACCGGATGGTACACAGAAGGATCTTCAGGATTAGCCGAATTAGAGAAATTCCTAAAATCTAAAGGTTGGCATTATAAAAAAGAAAAAGCATAAAAATATTAGCCCTTCTCACTCGAGAGGGGCTGTATTTATTTTTTATTTTCAGAGCTCATATTGGAAAGATGACCACCAAATTTTTTGCGAACTAAATGGACCACAAAAAGCAACAAAGGAAATACTACAGCAATGAGAGGTAAGAGAATCTTAATAGTCAATTCTCCTTCTTTGATATGCTCGGATAAATTACTGGCGATAATAATAGAACTTAAAAGGATCAAAAATCCGATAGGCAATACCAATTTTTTTTTATTTTTCACTTTAAATAAGTCAGATACCATAATTACTATAGCTATACAATAGATAGATATCTTGAAAAAGACGCAAATAATCAAAGCTAATACAGCAAGCATATCAAGCCTCTGAATGAAATTTCCTATTTCAACTTTTTGAATAGTCAATAACAAAGGAAAAGGAGTCTGACCGTAACGAGTTTCCCCAAGTACTGAAATCTCAAGGGCATGAATAAAAGCTAAAACGATTGTGCTTAAAGTTAATGCAGAAATTCCTATCTTTCTTCCAGATTTAAGATTATTTAAATTCGGGAAAATCGTTGCAAAGCAAATCATCTCACCGAATGGAAACATGAATATATGTGGATAGGCATTTTTTATAACGGGTTTCCATCCTTCTTCTAGAAGTGGTAATAGATTTTCCACTTTAATTATTCCGGATAATATTATAAAAAGAGAAAAGAAAAAGCCAAAAAAAATTATAACAAAAAAGTAAAGCTCAGCAGTTCTTGCTAAAACCTCAATACCTTTATTCAATGCATAAATTACCAAAATGATTAATAAGGAAGCGATTACTAATAACGGAGTCTCACTATAGACACTCGAGATTAATAAGTCGCCTGTGTCCCTTAAGTCTCTGGAACATAAATAAATGAAAAAAATAATATATATAAAAGAGACAAACCAACCAATATATTTACCAAGAATCTTCTGGGCATATCCGCTTAACACAAGATCTGGATACTCCAAAGAAAGATAATGATAAAGAAGATAGAGAAGCATTCCCCCTAAAGAAGCAAGAATTATCGATAGCCATACTGTCTTTTGTGATACCAATCCGGCTGGAACTACAATTGCGGTACCCATTTCAAACAAAAAGATGAACGTAAATAATTGACCATTACTTATTTTTTCTATTTCCATCCAAAAATCAGTCCTTCTTCACTTGATTCAAACCTGCTACGGGCAATTTTGTATCTTCATTAGGTTTCTTCCATATAGTGGAATATATACAATCAAAAAAACTAAATAAGTCTGATGAAAATATTATTGTGTAG
Organism: Bacillus sp. ISL-46; assembly: GCF_018613205.1. NCBI lineage: Bacteria > Bacillati > Bacillota > Bacilli > Caryophanales > Bacillaceae > Bacillus > Bacillus sp. ISL-46. Next base: position 5,424 of record NZ_JAGGQR010000040.1, on the reverse strand, counting down.
TTGTAAGGGACGAAAAGAATGAACGTGGTTATTGATATTCATTATGTAGTGAATGACAATAAGGTGCTGCAAAGAGGATCATTCCCAACAAAAAGAAGAAAACATGAAATTGTTGCTTTTGAATGGTGGAAGCAAATAAAAAGGGAAATGAATGTGGATTATCTTGAGAAAGTAATTGCTGACGCTGAAGATATTACAGATAAAGTTATGGAACTAGAAAAAGCCTCCTACTCAAGCGAGTAAGAGGCTTCGTTGTTGTGGCGTGAAAACGGGTATTAAATCTAATGTTTCCGGATAATCAAAAATTATTAAATTAAAAAAATCATCTCTCTTCACATTATAACCCAAATTCTTTAACGCTTTTTCAATTTCTGCCCATTTTTCAATTTCTTAAAGCTGAATAGAACTCTTCCACAAGGGAATACTTTTGGTAAAAAAGACAGGGGAATTTATATGAGGAAACGATTAATTTTTTCAGTAGCTTTACTCCTTTTTAGTTTATTTGCTTTTTCATCTAACCCAACTAAAGCGGATTATGTTTCTTTTGTAAAAGAGGAATTAACCGAAGAAGGACACCCTTTTATCGGTATGTTTACAAGTCCTTTGGTCAATACGTTTACCACTAAACAAAATTTCGGTTTGTTTACGATCTACAAAACAAAATTTGATGAAAAAGACAAAGAATATATGCAAGCTATTGGTATTTTCAATCACTTCTATTGGGTACATACACCTGATAAATAAAACCCTTCTCAATTGAGAGGGGCTTTTATTCGTATTCTTGTTGTTTATTTTTCATTTTTTTCTTCCTCGTACATGTCTTCAAATTTTACGTTTAGTAACCCCGACAACTTTATTATCTGAGGAACACTTGGGAATGTTCTCCCTGTACACCAATTACTTAAAGTATTTCTCGAAACACCCAAATGTTTCTCAATGTATTCCCTTTTGTAAGGGGAATGCTTTATGATCTCGCTAATTTTACTTTTAACCATTATTCATCACCTTATTAATCTTTCGACACAGTTTGTACTATAACCTTTCACAAAATTTGAATATTTTTTGCGTACTTTTTTGTGAAAGATAGGAATAACGTACAATCCATCCATAATACCTTTTATTAAACCAGATCAATTTCCACCTTAGAATACTTCCAAGGAATATTCCAGATTCATTAATATCAATAGTTAATACCCTATTTTTAACTTCCAGATGGATGCAACTACTTACTTACGTAAGTACAATGAGGTGGCGTTGAAAGAAGGAGGAATTAAGTATGATATTTGAAGTAGCTTCAACAATTTTAATGTCAGCAATTTCTTTGAAGGCTTATCAATCAAAAAGTGGAGCAGGGAACGATTCAAAAAAAATTAACAAGATTTTTTCTCTGAGCGGACTGAATGTGAAGGACGGAAATCAAACTTTAACAGCTCAACAAATTAAGAAAAAGAACTATGAATGGGGTGTTGAGTATCGCTACCGTATTCCACTAGGTAGGAGTTTTGAGGATTATTTTGCAAAACAAAAAACTATTGAAGCAGGTATTAATGCACGTAAAGTTAAGATTCAATTTAAAGACATCAAATCATTGAAATTAGACCGAAATATCATTAGTAATATAAAAGGTCTAAGAACTAAAAAACTCACTGATAACAAAGAAATAGAGATCTTATTTGACGGATTATTAAAGGTTAGAGTATACAACGAACCTTTATCAAAAAAAATTAACTGGACTAAGGAATTCATCAAGGAAGATACTTGGTCAGTCTTAATTGGATTTAATCGTACTGAATCTATTTATCATGACTTTGATAAAAGAAAACATCTGATTATTGCAGGGGCAACAGGTTTTGGTAAATCAGTCATTATGAAATGTATCATTACTTCTCTAATACTTTCTAAACCGAATGATGTTTCCTTTTCACTCATTGATTTAAAAGGGGGATCAGCTTTTGCAAGGTTCAAGAATGCAAAACAAGTAGTTAATTTTGGAGTGGATAATGACGAGGCACTTGAAATCCTTCAAGATGTACAGCAAAAAATGAAGGATAGCTATCAAAAAATAGTGGATGATGGTTTTGAAGATGTGTCAGAAGCAGGAATAAGCAAACGACACTTTATAGTTATAGATGAAGCTGCGGACTTAGCAGACGATAAAGATTGTTTGGAGATATTAACAGATATTGTACGAAAAGGAAGAGGGGCAGGTTACTATGTCATCTATGCAACCCAATATCCTTCTGCACAAGCAATTAGTATGCAAATAAAAAGAAATGTTCCTGCTCGTTTATGCTTTGTTTTAGATAGTGCTACAGCATCCATGACAGTATTAGACAAAGGTGGGGCTGAGAACTTACCCGAGATTCAAGGAAGAGCCATTTACAAGAATGTAAGTCAATCAATCATTCAAACTCCTTTAATTGATAATAAGGACATAAATAGCCTAATACAACCTTTCATAATTGACAAGGGAGGTCAGGTTCATGAAACCTCTAAACAAGAGACAAGAACAGATACTTTTATCGCTAAAGAAACTAGATTATCTTGACAGAGATCAATTAAATAAAATCCATAGACTAGGCACAATCCGCAATACTAACCGTATCCTCAAACAATTATCCCTCTATTTATCTAGTTATCGAGAAGATTATTCCACTATTTATTATCTCAATAAAGATGGCAGAGAATATGTTACTTCTGAAAAAATCCGAAAGAAAACTAACTTTGTAAATCACGTAATTATGCGAAATCAATTCTACGTTTATTCTGGATTTCCGAGTGAATGGAAAAACGAAATGGAACTTAATGACGGTGAATACAAGGTTATTTGTGACGCTTGGTTTAAAGCAAATGGAAAATTCCACATTCTTGAAGTGGATTATCAGCAGACCATGAAAGAAAACAGAAATAAAATCGAAAAGTACAGAGGCTTATACAAAAATAAAAGTATGGAAAACAAACTAGGACATATACCAACTTTGTTATGGATAACAACTACAGAATTAAGAAAGAAGAAATTAGTGGAATTATTAAAAGGGTTGCCTTATGCGGTTTACACGATTAACGACATCAAATAAGGAGTGATTAATATGAGGAAAGCAAAGAAAATCAAATTTGGTGAATTTATGAATGGTGAATATAAGGTAAAGCAAAAGGAGAAAAAACAAAGAATTATCCGTAAAACTACAAAAATAGCAACAGCAGCAATTCTTCCATTAGTAACTTGTGGTTCTGTTGGAACATTAGGATTTGCATTGACAGCATTAGCGGCTACAACGTCAACCAATGCGGTTACTGTGACTGCTCCTATAGCTGTAACGGTTGGTGCAAAGGAATGGATGTCAGAGGCTACACTCAGCACTTTAGCCCACGTCCTTGATCCAGTTGTCGATATATTAGTTGCACTTTCGTTTCCGATAGCATCAGTAATTATTGTAGGTTCATGTTTTCAATTCATGTTCGATAGAGCAGATAAAGGTTGGCAGATGATACAAAACGCTGGTTTAGGTTACGTCTTGATACAGGTATCCCCTCTTATTTTGGACGTATTAAAACAAGTGGGTAATGCAGTATGATTAAACTCAAAGCCGATGTTCAAGAATTCCTCTATAGTTTTTGCTTACATGCCAAATGGGATGGTACAAAGTTTTCTTTTGTTATTAATCATCCAACAGTGACTATTACATTAATGCAATATCCAGAAGGACATTTGACCATTTATAGAATTAGTGATGTGTTTTGTGACATATTTGAATCCCCTATAGATGAAAATGAAATTTGTACTCTTATTTGGAAATATCGGAAGTATATTAATCAATCAATAAGAGTGGCTAATTAGCTACTCTTTTTTTATAATTGATAAAAAAGGTATTGTTTCCATTATATTCCCTAATTATAATTAGAATCGGGCAACTATTCTGAGAAATCAATAGGGGGAAACGAATGAACAATAGGACGGTAAATACAAAAAGAACGATTTTAGTAATTATGTTTAGTGTAGTCTTTTTTATGGCAGCTTTGGCTATTCCTTTAGGAGCAAAACCAGCAAGTGCTGCTCCTTCTGGCACTCTATACAAGACTCCTTACGGTACTTATTCTTTTTCCACTTCATACGATGTGAGTGAATCAGGAAGTGGCTGGGCAACACTCAAGTTAAACACTTTTATTACGGTAAATGACAAAGGGGTCACCATTACTAAAGCAACACAAACATACAACACGATGTATCCATATTATGTTAAAAACAAAGGAACTAGTGTTCCTGTTAAGTATTCAAGCACCAGTACCCAATCTGCTTATGCCTATGGAAAATACGAGGTCAAATTCAATCCATCATCAAAAATAAAGAAACCGTGGACATCTATTGATCAGGTGACTACTTCCTTTAAGGTCAAATCAATAGATAAGAAAAATAAAATCGTCTGGTTCTATGTGAATTATTCTCATCAATAGGATTTAATTACCACCTTGAGATAAAAATTATCATGGTACAATTATCTTGAGGTGGTATGTATGTTTGTTTCACCAATGTTATTACACAAATCAGATCATCCTTTTGACGATGATAACTATATAACTGAATTAAAATTAGATGGATTCCGCACAATTTGGACTAAGTTTGATAATAAAGTAAGAATCTACACAAGACACAAGAATGAAATTACATCTAAGTTTCCAGAGTTGGTTAATCTTCCTATGCCTGACGGAATAGTTTTGGATGGGGAAATTATAGTAACTGATCAGCAAGGTAAACCCGATTTTGAAGCAGTTATGGAACGTTTTATGAGTAAGAAATCCGAACACCAAATATCATTTAGTGTTTTTGATATTATTTACTACAATGGTAAAAAGGTCACTAACCTACCTTTAATTGAACGCAAGGCTCTGCTTAAGGAAGTAATACCTGAAGATACTCCATTGTTTAATAAAGTACAGTGGCTAGAGGGAAATGCAGAACAATACTTTGATTTAATTCAGCAGCATGGATTAGAGGGAATAGTTCAGAAGAAAACAGAATCAAAGTATCAAATTAATAAACGTTCACATGATTGGTTAAAGGTGATCAATTATCAGTATGAGAGTGTTTATATCTCAGGCTTACGTAAAGATGATTTTGGTTTACTTCTTAGCTTTGAGGATGGGAAATACGCTGGATTAATGGAGTTTATGCCTACACCGAATCGTAAGGAGTTTTACAAACAATACAAGGACTTTGTAATTGAAGAAAATGATAAGTTTGTTTACCTTGATCACAGATTAAAACTTAAAATTAAATATAGGAACCTAACCAAAAAGGGACTTCTTAGAATCCCTAGTTTTGTGGGGTGGATTAGTTAAGAGTGGCTTAAATAGTCATTCTTTTTTATTTTTAAAATTGTTTAACGATTTTCTTCTTCAACTAACGGGCAGTTTAGTACAAGAATC
>NZ_JAGGQR010000039.1:0-22339 GCF_018613205.1 Bacillus sp. ISL-46 | reverse complement strand
ACTTTACGGGGTCACTTCATTTGAAGATTGGCTTTTTTCTATAACTTTCAAGCGTTGATTCTTTGTTCGTGTTTTTCTCTCATTCGATTCATATCTTCTCTTGGTGGTAAACCAAACATGCGGGAATATTCTCGACTGAATTGTGATTGGCTTTCGTATCCTACACGGAATGCGACATCAGCAATATCTGTTGAATCGGCTAATAACAGGTGCCTAGCTTCCTGGAGTCTCAGTTGTTTTTGGAACTGAATCGGGCTCATAGCCGTAACCTCCTTAAAATGCCGATGGAGTGAAGCAACACTCATATTCGCTATTTCCGCAAGCTCCTCGATTTTAAAAGACCTATCATAGTTATTGATGATATGTTCAATAACGTCTCTTATTCGATTTCCGTTGCTACCTTCTATTGCCATTTGCTCCAGTGCCTCCCCATGCGGACTTTGAAGAACCCAATAGAGAATTTCCTTCGTGAATAAAGGAGCAAGTACCTGAATATGTTTCGGATTTTCTAGTAGAAGGGCTAACCTGACTACCGCATCCAATAGAGAAGGGTCTGCTTTGCTGACAAACATCGCTCGTTTGGCATTTTTTTTCTGTCCAACCCGAGTTTGAGAATCATTTAAGACCTCTAAGATTTGACTCGGTGTAAATTCAAGTTTGAGAGCCAAATACGGTTCTTCAGAAGAAGCTTTGATAACATGCCCCGTAACAGGCAAGTCAACGGATGCCACAATGTAATTGGCAGGACCATACCGAAAGCGCTCCTCTCCCAACAATACCTCCTTCTCCCCTTGGAGGATAATGCAAAAGGATGTCTCGTTGACTCTAGCAATTGGTTCGGTAGCGATTGATTCACGGATTAAAAATAAAGATGGGATTGCAGTCGAATGAACACCGTCCTGCTCTGTATGATGATCAATGAGTTTGGCAAGTTCATGCTGCAGTTTGAAAATTCTCTCAGACATATCTGATTCTCCTTTTTCCTTCATCTTCGATAGTCTTATTCTATCGTATATTTGTCGATTGTGTAAATGGTAGGGATAGGATTAGGCAAAAACTTGATACGAATGGGATAAGGGTTTCTTTATTATTTGTTGTATAGTTAGATGTAACAAACTCACCATAAGCAAAAACCGAAATAGAGTGGGTAATAGAAAGAAAGAAAATTAAAAAGACATACAAAAGAATCATTAAACAAATTAAACAATTAGGAGATGAAAATATTGAGCTTATCTGAATCTAAACATAACGCTGGTGCACCCCCTACACAACCTCTTGAATCAGAAGCGTTTGCCAAATCCACTGATACATTCGTATGCTGGCTTTCTGGTGCTGGTTTTCTAATCCATTCACGCGGAACCAATGTTATGATTGATCCTGTTATTGCAATGGATAAAGAAAAAACGGACACTGTTGAAATTGGACTTCGGATGCGCGTTCCGTTGCCAATCGAGGCAAAAGACGTGCCTCGTCTAGATGCCGTCATATACACTCATGGAGACAGCGACCATGTTGGAAAATATACACCCCTTGCTTTAGCAGAAAAGGATGCGTTGTTTTATGGGACTCTTCCTGTTGTCAAAAATATAGAGTCGCTAGGAGTACCGGTCGAACAAACAAAAACCATTGGAATAGGGGAAACCTTTAAAATTGGACAGATAGAAATAACAACGACCCCAGCTGAACATCCATGGCAAGAAAAGAACCCGGAAAAATATGGGCAACCATGGGGACCAAATGATTGCTGTGGTTTCCTTATTAAAACCCCTGACGGCACAATTTGGTGCACAGGGGATACCCGCCTACTACCTGAACATCTTGAGATGACGGGGATCGACGTATTGTTGCTCGACGTATCAAGAGACGAGTACCATCTAGGTCCAGAAGCTGCAACTATCGCCAATAAACTCTCACATGCACAATTAATTCCATACCACTATGGCACTTATGACACTGAAATTGAGGCTCTAAATGGTAACCCAATGGAACTTGCTCCAAGAATCAGTGAATGGGAACGTCGATTACATGTTCTTGCACCCGGTGAAAAATTTGAGGTACGCGGATCTGAACACAACTCTTAAAGATTGTTAGCTGCTAATTCTTATAAGTAGGTAGAAGCGAAGCTTCTACTTTGCATACAGGTAGAAGGAGCACTAATCGGATGTGATAGGATTATGCAAAAACTTGATACGAATGGGATAACGATTCCTTTTTGATTTGTTGCATAATGTAAATAGTCTGATACATGAATTTCTAGCACCAATTAATAGATTTATTTTTCATCTTTTAAAATTGAGGAGGATTAATATGGATTATGTAAAACTTGGAAACACTGGCTTGGATGTATCCCGGCTTTGTCTTGGCTGTATGAGTTTTGGTATCCCAGAACGAGGGATGCATCAATGGGTACTAGATGAAGAGCGCAGTCGTCCTATTATTGAAAAAGCCCTTGAGCATGGTATCAATTTTTTTGATAAGTCATTACAGTCGATAAGAATCCGGCTTATCCTATAGCCATTGAAGAGTTGAAAAAAGAGAAAAGCATACCTGACGGTATGCAACTTAGACAACAGAAGTACTTGAATAACATAGTGGAGAAAGATCACCGCTTTATAAAAAAGCGAGTCCGTTCTATGCTAGGATTAAAAACGTTTCGAACAGCCAAACAGATCATCTGTGGAGTGGAGGTGATGCATATGCTTAAAAAAGGACAACTTCTACAAGGGGTGAAGTCTGTCCACAGCGAGGTTGAATTCATACATAAATTATTTGGAGTAGCATCATAATTCATAGATGAAAAGGGTATTGAGATTCTATGTTTTTAACAAGTATATTTGCACCAGAACCCAACAGAAGTACTTAAATAATATCATTGAGCAAGACCATCGCTTTATAAAGAAGCGAGTTCGTTCTATGCTAGGATTGAAATCGCTTCGAACTGCCAAAAAGATATTGAGTGGTATGGAAGCGATGCATATGCTTCAAAAGAAGCAAGTTTTCTTACGGGAGAAGTCTGTCAAAAACCAGAAAGAATTTATACATCAGTTGTTCGGACTTACAGCATAAGGTAGGATTCCGAAAGGAATCTATTCATTTTTTTAAACTTTTATTGTATTTGCACCAGAACCTTATTTACAATACTGACTAATGGAATAGAAATAGGGTTAATTAAGAGATTAATTTCTTCTTTTATTAGTATATATCTTTTGATGGGAATGCTTTATGTTTTCTTTTTCATCTGGAAAAGGAATTGAAAAGCTAGCTTAATTAAATCGGTATACAAAAAGGATCTTCAACTTGAAGGATCCTTTTTGTATACCGATACACACCCTTTTTTAGACTGATAATATCAGTATGTCCAAGATTTATAGATTAATTTCCAGTTAGCTGAAATTCTACACCAGAACCTTAAATTTATAATTTCCCTAAAAATCGACAGTATCTCTTTAAATGTGTTATACAATTTATTATTGACAAACCAAATGTGACATACTATTATAATATCAACGAATAAAAAACGCTTACATTTTAAGAAATTAGAATTGTCTATCTTATAAAATTCAAACAAAAGGGAGTTTTTCTAATGGGAACTATCATTTGCCAAATTTGCAATAACACAATTGAGCATTTTGAGAATGAGAAAGTATCAACTTTGTACGGACAATGCACTTGCTGTGATAAAAAACAAAAGAAGACTTCTAAATAATTCAAGCATAAATCAATACTATAAAAGCCGTTCTCAAATGTTGAGAACGGCTTTTATAGTTAATAAATCATCAATATATGGTATTTTTTCTCAGGATAATAACCAAATATTTAACTAAAAAAGAAACAAAACCCCTTTTTCTTCAGATAACTTTTTGAAAAAGGGGTTTGTCTACACTCTGAAACCCCTTCAAATACAATTAAAGGGGTTCTTAAATGTTATTTTTTCTCAATCATAACGAATAAAACACCAGCAAGAATTAGGATGGAACCTATCCAAAAGGTTACACCTATATTCTCTCCTAGAATAAGCCACCCAAGTAATGTTCCAACCACGGGTTGAAAGAAGAAAAATATCCCCCCACTTGAGGCGTTAAGCATTTGTAAACCGCGATTTCAAAGTAGGAATCCACCTGCTGTTGAGACAATACCCAAATAAAAGAGTCCTCCCCAAATTGTCGGGTGAGTCAATTCAGAAATATTAATAGTGTGTAATCGTGGCAAAACAAAAGGGGTCAACACGATTAGGGCTACCAAGATGGAATAGGTGGTTACCACAATTTGTGAATAGTCACTCGGCAAACGCTTTACAAGTACAGACATAAGTGCCCACGTTAAAGCAGCAATAAGCAGTGCAATACCACCAAGTTTACTGGATAAATCCACATCTCCGATTCCGACAATGAGAAAAACCCCAATAGTCGCTAGACAAACGGAAAGCCCCTTTTTTAACGTCAATCGTTCTTTAAGAAGTAAGCGAGCAAAAATAACCATAAACGCGGGTGTTGAAGAAGTTATTATGGCTCCCATCTGTGCTGTGGACAGCATTGTACCCGTTTCCTCTTAAAGTAAGAGCATTTCTTTGTAATGAGAAATGCTTTTTAATTTTGACAAAAATAAAAGGATATATCAATAACAATAATAATATAATTAAAAGCAATATTAGTTTATTGTGAAACGATAAAATGTGTGTTAAAATCATGTTGTCATTAAATAAGTGAGGTGTTTTAAATGAATGTTAAACGAGGTTCAACCACTTTCTTAAAGGTAATTATTTTTCTGGCTGGAATTGCAGTGCTTGCTTTGTGCATATTTTTGGTGCCTAAGATCGGGAATTTTGCTGGAGAATTGTATCCAGATATTGCTTATATGAAATCTCTCGTTTTAATCGATATGTACGCGGCAGCGATACCTTTTTACTTTGCTCTGTATCAAACTTTTAAACTTTTAAGCTATATTGATAAGAACCAAGCGTTCTCGGAATTATCGGTAAAGGCTTTAAAGAATATAAAATACTGTGCCATCACGATTAGTACCTTGTACCTGCTAGGTATGCCACTCTACTATCTCATGGCGGAAAGAGTTGACCCTCCAAGTATCATACCAATCGGATTGGTCATTATTTTCGCCTCTATGGTTATCGCCGTTTTTGCTGCTGTTCTCCAAAGACTTTTACAAGAAGCGATTAACATAAAATCAGAAAATGATTTGACGGTCTGAGGTGGAGAATATGGCAATTATTATTAATATTGATGTGATGTTAGCAAAACGAAAAATGAGCGTAACGGAGCTTTCGGAGAGGGTTGGAATTACTATGGCGAATCTTTCCATTCTGAAAAATGGGAAAGCAAAAGCGGTTCGTTTTTCAACATTAGAAGCGATATGTAAGACTTTGGATTGTCAGCCAGGTGATATTTTGGAGTACAAAAGCGACGAAGACATTCATTAAAAACAGACAACAAATTTATTTAACTAACGGGAGTCGATAGAGAATTTAAGGGATAGCCATTAAGCTATCCCTTCTTTGCGTTTATTGATGTTATTTACTCTGAGTATTCCATTGAGAATTGCATTGATATTAGTGACAAAAAATAGGATGTGATTTGCAATGTTTGCACCTCAAAAGGAAACCCGTTATTCTGATTCCCCTGTTTTTTTGTTGTTAAATGTTGTGCTAATTAAGATGCGTATTATATTGTTAATTAGCTTGTTAATTGACATTTTGTACTTCAAAACAGAACCCGTTATGTAAAAAGCTACTCTTTTTTATTTTTACTTTGTTAAAACATTTTTAATTCACTTTTAACAAACTGAGCAGGTTAGTGGAAGAACAGGAGGAAAATATAATTTTTTAATGTCGTAATTTACAACTATTGAGCACATTTTAGAGTGGTCTATTCGGCAATAATTAAAGAAAACTTTACGACTTTTTAATCTAAACTAAAAAAATAAAGGCTAGAATTATCGTAAGTAACCAGATGTAATACCTGAAAAAAATAAATTAAGGAAAGACAAATATTATTCATAATGGAAGGATGATATTTATGTATATTTCCTATAAAAACTTTCAAGGCGGAATTAATAATTTGGTGGTAGTAGAAAGCAATGGAGTGGTTACAACAAGTATAAAAGATACGGAAACAGCTATAAGAACCCATAAAAGAAAATTAAAACGATTAAAGGCTAAACAAAAGTGAACAAAACGAACATAATGTGCAATAGAAGAAATGGAGCTTGTTCAACTCGGGTGCGTTAGTTTACTAAATAAGTAAGAAATTCATCTTAGCAAAGGTGGTTTTTTTAATTTGGGGAAATTTAGTTTGAAGGATTAAAACAAAAAGGTAATTTAAGATTGGTATAAGGAGCCGGCCTTTTTTAGTTTTATATTTCGACATTTTTCTTCATTCTAAGAAGTGTAACAAAATACATAAGAGATTAGAATCATAAAAAGTTTGTTGATTTTATTGACTTTGCCAGTCATTACCGTTGCTAGTGAGTATATTAATTTTCGTTAAGTTGAGAATTTGTCAAATCTTGACCTTTTTTTTAGCTTTAATCACTTTCATTTTATTTGTAAAATAAAAAAAGTTAAAAAACATTTATAGGGATAACTAAATGAAATTGGATTTATTAGAGAAGTGGAATGAACAAAAAGTGAGAATTATTAGAATTATATAAAGGAGATAGAACAAAATGTACAAGTATACAATCTATGTAACACATAAAGATAAAGTTTATCAAACCAACGTAATAGCTACCAAAAACCAAACAGAAGAAGAAGTTTATCGTATAGCACAAGAACAAGTTCTGAAACAATGGGCAAATTAAATACGGGATCCTGGGATTAAAAGGATTTCGAATGGAACTTCCACTTGAAGAATAGATTTTGGATAGCTTCCTTTACTTGAATATCCAGCTGCCAATGGCGGCTTTGGAGGATTTTATGAAGAATATTAATTATATATAAATTATAATAAGAGGAGTTGGTGGGTTTATGAAGAATACTAATAACCTTACTATAGGGGAGTTGGAAAGACGTATTGCTCATTTTGAGGATCGTCTTACGGATTTTATTATTACCGAGGAACAAAGAGAGTTAATCAAAGAAAGCTTAAGGGAACTAAAGAACGCTAAAGAGCGCAAGGCTTCCTAAACTTTTTAAATAAAATAATACATATAAATTAAAGAGCATTATCTGTTTTAAGATAGATGCTCTTTTTTGTAACCGCCTTTTATTAACCTAGTCTATACCTCTCTGACTCGCACCATGCGTCGGGGTTTTGATAGTGCTGAACATTAGCATTCAAACCAAAGAAAGAACATGTTGAGGTGGGTTTATGTTTGATTGAATTTATTCTCATTTCGTAAATACTTGGTTCTTTCTTTTTCTAGTGATGGGCGGATTCGTAATAAAATGGGCTACTTATCTGTATTTTTTATTTAAGAAATCAAAGAAACAAGATGGTTCGTAAAATTGCCTTAAAGTACCTTAACGTAATGCACCTTGCTTGAATATCCATCCAAGTATTGCTTCCTTATACTTTTTAACTAAGCATATATAATATTCATTATATACGTTCAGAACCCCGTTATTTTTGTCTTTCACATTGAGCGCATGGAAGAATCTCAATTTTGCAACTAGGACAAATTTGTCTTTGAAACTTTGTTTGTAGTTCTACTTCCATTCTCACAACTTGAACACCATTCGGTTACTGTTTCCATTTTCCTATCCCCTTCCGATTTCAATAATATTGTGTGTGTGGGAAAGGATTATCTCAACCTTACCTAATTATATTAGGTCATATTGACCACTGTGGTCAATTGTAAAACCTTGTTACATAAGGACTTTTAACATTTTTACTATAACTAAAAGACCACTAGTAATTAAACAAATTCTTCTTTTTTCTAGTAATAAATCATTTAGCTTGGCAAACAAAAAAGAGTGCAGCTGAACGATTGCTGTTCTGCAACACTCTTTAAAACTATATTATCTGTATCCTTGTGCTTTTAAATATTCAATTTGTTCGTAAAGTTGTTTTAGTCTTTCTTCTTTACCTTCAACTTTAACTGGCTCTCGGTATGGATCAGCGTTAAAGGTTTGAATAATTCTCAATTTTGTTTGTTCTTCTTCATCAAATTTATTTTCAATCTCATTTGGTTTGATTGGGTTGTTTTTTAATGGCTCCAATTTATACTCTAATATTTTACCACCGATTTCAATGTTTATTGATTCACCTGTTTTCTTTCTCTCTGTTTCAAAATCCACTTTATTAGATTGATTGTTTACATTGCTTTCGGAAGGTTCTGTAACGCTTTCAGAAGGCTCGACAGGGAAAAGGATAGGCTCTTGCTTACGAATGACTGTAAACGGCTGATTAGCCTCAATTTCTTTACGTTTATCACTAAGTAACCATGATGGTGTTACTTCCACTCGTAAACCATCTTCTATTAACTTCTCCTTGAATGAAAATTCTTTTGTAGTTTGATATGCAATAACCTTTTCTCTTAAGAATTGACACATTTTTTTATAGTAATGAATTACCAAGGTATTGAAAGGTTTCATAACTTAGAGTCATAAATAAAATTTAAGATTGAAGATATAAGTAGAAGTTCTGTATTCTTCAAAGGGACATTTAACGTAATAAGACTTAACAGGTAGAATCATCAGTTAATGATGGTAAACACTCTTCAGATGTATATCTTAGTCCTGATAACCAAACAATAAACTGTCTATTGTTTATCAATTGATGACACGAGGCCAACCCTGAGAGCGTAAGGGCTATGGCTTCAATGGCTATTTCTGTAAAGATAGGCATTATTGCTCCTGCCATCTTCATGTATGGATGGCAGCTTAACAGCCGCCTTTTAGATGGTTTGTATGACTGGATCAGAATTGTGCTGGCAAATACCCATGAGAAAAGCAGACCTCTACCCCAATCTCATCCTAAACCTTCATTTGCTATTGTACTAGGATGAGAATTTCAGTACAAATCACTAAGATGACAAGCTAGGAGCAATTTAAGCCAATCACTAGAATCGTTTAGATTGACTGCGAGTATTTCCTCGATTTTTCTTATTCGATGGTAGAGTGTATTTTGATGAATATGCAGACGTGCTGCCGTTTCGGGTATAGATCGATTGGCATCAATGTAAGTTCTCAGTGTCAACTCCAGATCACTTGACTGGGCCTTAGGAGATTGGAGTGGCTCGAACACATCTTGAATAAATGGTTTAATATCCTCAGCCTGCTGATTGATAAACAATCGGTTAATGCCAATACTTTCATAACTGATAATGTCAGGAGTTCCACGATTTAAGATATAGGCTAATGATTTATTCGCTTCTTCAAAACTTCTTGCAACATTTTCGAGACCCGGGTAAGGCGTCCCTATCCCCCCCATAAGGACTGGAGCATCCTTATTTGTCCATGAATTTACCACCTTTTTTAATTTTCGGATCACAACTTCCTGTTGGGACTCAGAAGTGGCATTCATAATGATTGTCACTTTATCCTGAAAACCAAATAGAAGATACTGTAAAGAGACCAATTCATTATGTAGAGCGGCAATTAGCTTTCTCTGGTATGTTTCTTGTTTCTTGACGACTTGTGCCCGCCCACTCAATTGCATTACGGTGACAAAGAATAGTTTGTCTGGAGAAAGACCAAAATCACTTGATTTAGAAGTTAGTAGATTTGGCTCTTTATATTGGAGAAGTTCATTAAAGAATTCATAGCATTGTTTATAGTACATATCTGTCATGGAATAGGTATTAACCATTTTTAGCGCAACCACAGCACTCCCCTGCTCTAGCACTACAGTATCAAGAGGACGGAGCAGCCGCTTGAGCTCCACCACAAAGTAACCGATTGGAACCCCCTCATTTACAATGGGATACAAATGAACAGGAGTTTCATTAGTAGTAACTGTCAATGAATCTAAAGAGTTTTCCCATCCATTTAATAAATCTGTATCCATTAGCTTCTTTGAAAGCGGAGTGTAATGTGGATACCATTCATTTTTTGTTATATCGAAAAGAGAAACAGGGAGGTTGATCATCCGTTCAACTGTTTTTGCAACCATTATCAAGTCAGAATCCTTTAAAGAGAGTTTAGTAAAAACTTCATGAATATGGTTTCGTTTAACTAAATATTCATTTGTTTCCCTTAGATCTGAGAAAAGTCTTGCATTCGTAATGGCAATTGCTGCCTGATCAGCAAAACCCTGCAACCGGCGTAAATCAGCGTTAGTCAACTTTCGTTTTTTAGTAATCTGATGAACAATCATCACACCAATCTTTTCCTCGTTCATCCTTACTGGAACAGCCATAGCAAATATATTGGAATTTATATTTGTATTTCCCAGTGCAGCCATTAAACTTTTCATATTGTTTGCCTGAATATTAGATATAGCTTCCAATCCTTGTTCAGGATTGAAGATACGGCCGACTCCATCCTGGTAAACCTTTCCTCCAATACCTTCCCCTAAGTCGGTCTTGAAATCATAGATAGACGATCCCAATCCAACACTTGCTTTAGGGGTAAGCTTTTGTGTCTCAACGTCATAAAGCATTAGAAATCCACGGTCCACCGATGGAATAGCAATCAATACGTTGTGCATGATATTGTGTAACAGCTCATCCAACTCAAGCATGGAAGTTAGCGAATGCAAGCCATCTAGCCATGCATCATTCTCTTGCCAATATCGCTCAAATGTTTGTTGAAGCAGCAAATTATGGACTTGCAACACAAAATAATTACACTCGAATTGAGATAACGTCCTACCAGAATGTATGCAAGCACGAACCAAAGTTGATTCAGGAACTTCTGTTGCAAACTCAAACAATTGGCTACCAGTCTCGGGATTGTAGCATGTGGCATAGTTATTACTTTCTATACAGGATGAATTCGGCCATAAATCTTCATTTGAAAAAAGGGTCTCCTCCATATCGGTGAGTGGGTCCTTACATAAGTGGCCCCACTCTTCTGTGCAAGCCAACACCCAAACATGGTATGTCAAGGTACCATCAAATCTCCCCATTGTCATTCCTTTCTGTTCCATGTTAATCCCCCTTAACTTACTCCTTTAATTAATGATTGTACAATTCTTCATTCATTATCTTATATATTGTGGAAATTCACAACAGAATTCTGAATATAATGTATATTTCGACAATGACAATAAGTGCTTGTTTATTTATATTTTATTTATAAACATTCAATAAAAAAGGAGGTTTTTATGTTGGGGGAAAGCGCTAACAATTCAAAGAGCAAATTGATTTTATTAATTCTCTATTTTGGCTGGATTATATCGTACATTGACAGAACGGTTATAAGTCTTGCAATTGTACAAATCGGAGAAGATTTATCACTTGATGCGTCCAAATTAGGGATTGTACTAAGTGCCTTCTTCATGGGGTATGCATTAATGCAGATTCCAGGTGGCTGGCTTGCAGACCGTTTTGGATCACGAAAAGTCATCGTGATAGCTGTTTTGGCCTGGTCGGTATTTACTGCATTGTCTGGACTTGCGTGGTCCCTTACTTCGTTAATTCTTATTCGATTTCTTTTTGGAATCGGTGAAGGGGGATATCCTGCAGCAAGTACTAAAGCAATATCTGATTATTTTCCCGCAGATAAAAGGACGAAAGCTCAATCAACGATGATGTCTTCAAATGCATTTGGTGCTGCTCTTGCACCGATTATGTGTGCTCCACTACTAGTCGCATTTGGTTGGCGGAACGTGTTTTTGTTAATCGGCCTATTAGGTATTATCTTTGTGATCTGGTTCCTCATATCCACTAGGCAAGCTGGGAATTACTCTAATTCTGACATAGCAAATAAGCCTAGTAGAAAAGAGTATGCAGAGCTACTCCGCAATTCCTATTTATGGAGGGTTCTATTAATCTTCTTTTTTATCAATATTACAAGCTGGGGTCTTATTTCCTGGATGCCTTCATACTTGATGCAGGGGCTTGGAATCGATCTTAAATCAGTTGGGTTAATCAGTGCGATCCCCTCCTTGTTCATGACAATAGGGATGATTATTAGTGGAAGAATCATTAATAAGGTTGGTTCGAATGCAAAATATGGAGTAATAACTGGAATTATTATTATGGGAGCTTCTCTTTATCTAATGTCATCTTCATCCAGTGTTTTCCAGGTGATTATGTATCAGTGCATTGCTTTTACTTTTATGTCATTTATTATGAGCTTTATCTTTACACTGCCACACCGGGTTATGGAACAGAAGG
Source organism: Bacillus sp. ISL-46 (assembly GCF_018613205.1). Classification (NCBI taxonomy): domain Bacteria; kingdom Bacillati; phylum Bacillota; class Bacilli; order Caryophanales; family Bacillaceae; genus Bacillus; species Bacillus sp. ISL-46. Next base: position 10,102 of record NZ_JAGGQR010000039.1, on the reverse strand, counting down.
TAGTGGGTACCGCATTTGGCATAATAAATTTGGGAGGGCAAGCTGCAGGTATTTTTTCCCCGATGATCATGGGTGCCCTTATCGCTTCGTCAGGAGGGTCTTACAAAAGTGCGTTCTTGTTCTTAACTATATGCTGCCTAGTCGCTGCAGTTCTTACTTGTTTCTTACCATCAGCTAAAAATAAACAAACAGCAACAGATTATTCTACCGCAGAAACAGTAAACTGAGTGATCGCAGGATTGAATTAATAATTAAAGAAAAGGGTGAGGAGAAATGGGAAAATCGAACATTACTAAATGGATGGATGAGAATGAAGCTAAATTTACAGATTTGGCCAAACAAATTTGGGAACATCCTGAATTAGGCTATAATGAAACTTTTGCATCTAGCTTGCAAATCAAGACTTTAGAAGAAGCAGGGTTTGAGGTTACTTCTGGGATAGGTGATGTGCCAACCGCATTTGTTGCACAATACGGAAAAGGAAAACCAGTCATAGGTATTCTTGGAGAATTTGATGCCCTACCAGGATTATCTCAAAAAGTCACTCCAAATATTAACCCAGTGGTTTCAAATGGACCAGGACATGGCTGTGGACACAACTTGCTTGGAACAGCCGGGGTAAATGCTGTGATTACTCTTAAGGAAAGAATGGACGCAGAAATGCTACCTGGAACCATTCGATACTATGGGTGCCCTGCAGAAGAACTGCTCTCTGGAAAAACGTTTATGGCAAGGGCTGGCGTATTTGACGATTTGGATTGCGCCCTTACATGGCACCCTGGAACGGCCAATATAACAGCAAATTTCCGTATGCAGGCATTAACTGCAATCGAATTTTATTTCTCTGGGAGAACTTCCCACGCTGGTGCTGCTCCACATCTTGGCCGCAGTGCACTAGACGCAGTAGAGTTAATGAATGTCGGTGCTAACTATTTACGGGAGCATGTTCTTGATGGTACCCGAATCCACTATCAGATTACAAATGGGGGGATGGCACCCAATGTCGTACCAGATAAGGCTAGTGTTTATTATTTTTTGCGTGGAGCTGACCGCAAACAGGTGGAGGAATTAAAGGAAAGGTTAATAAAAGTTGCTCAAGGGGCAGCTATGATGACAGAAACTTCTGTAAGCTGGGAAATCAAATCTGGATGCTACGAAACACTGCCAAACGAAACTTTGAATGAGCTTATGTATATGCAAGCGGAAGCAGCAGGACCATTCACTTTTACCAAAGAGGAAGAGAAGTTTGCTGAAGAAATTCTTCAAACGGTTGATCCTTCTGTGTTGGCAGGAGCTAAAAATCATCTCATGAGTGGGAATGCAAACAAAATACTCGATACAAGCTTCTATCACGATATGAAACATTTCGGTTTAACCATGGGTGGATCGTCCGATGTAGGAGATGTATCTTGGATTGTTCCGATGGGACAAATAATGACCACTTGCGCACCACTTGGAGTTCAATTACACACCTGGCAGGCTACAGCTTCATTTGGTTCATCAATCGGCATGAAGGGAATGCATCATGCAGCAAAAGTAATGGCATTATCTGCTTACGAATTGCTACTGAATCAAGATGGTATTCTTGAAAAAGCAAAAGCCGAATTCATAGCAAGTAAAAAAGGAGTAAGTTACAAACCAGGTATTCCTGCTAACGTTAAACCACCTATACCAAAAGGAGAAGCTATTCCTATTTCGGCAATCTGAAACACTGATTATTTACAGTGAACAAAAGATGTCGTACAAGAAAATGATGATAGTTAACTGAAATTAATAAGATGTATTAGTAAAGAAACTGGTTGGTGAATAACTACAACCAGTTTTCGTATTTAAATGGTGCCCCTATAATATCTTTGGTTAAAGAATATATTAGGATTCCTTTATTTTTTTAGGTGTACGAATATTAGTAGTAAAATAATCATCTCCATTTTAATTGGAGTACCGTACCATGTTATTCCGATAGGTTAATAGTTGTTGTCAAAGACCAATTAGCGAATAATAACGTCGATACCATGAGTGTAGGAATCCATCTTGATTTTAATCACTAGTGATCTATCGATTAACTAATTATTTAATATACATTATATTCGTTCAAACTATTAAAATCCTATGTTATACTCGTCATATAATGTTTGTTTTTGGTAGGATAAGTCCCCAAAAACCATTATTTCCTATCGGAAGGATATCCTGATTTTTAGAGATGATTTACATATACAGCCAGATCATTTTGTGACGGCAACGGATGTAAGAAAATGGATCAATGGCATGTTGCATCCAAAGGATAGAAAGCCATTGGCTATTACGACAATCAATCGCCGGTTAAACTCATTACGCAGTTTTTATTCGTGGGCGCAAAAAAGTAGCAATCTGCAACATAATCCAATGGTAGAAATCAATGATTAAATCTGCCGATGAAGATCACGAAAAAATCATGTGGCTCACAGAAGAAGAGTTTGAAGAACTTTTACATCGAGTGAGAAAGACACCGGTCAAAAGCAGAGGGGTGAATCCCGAAGAAAAATACCGCCGGGATCGAGCGGTTATGTATTTATTGACGTACGCTGGTTTGAGGGTGAATGAACTATCAAACTTAAAGTTAACCGATCTTGACTTGGAGTTAAGACGTATTCGAATTCTGGGGAAAGGACGGAAGCTTCGGACGGTTCCTATGTCCAATACCTTGTGGCAGGAACTGTACGAGGTTAATTTTTAGAGCAGAAATGTCGAACAAGAAAGAGCATGTAGAAGAGTCGCCTTATTTGTTCTACAGCCAGCGATCACCAAAATTTACTGTCCGTGGGATCCAGACTATGATTGAAAGTTACAGCTTACCGCGGAAAAAAATAACACCGCATATGTTTCGCCATACATTTTGTAAATGGATGTTAAGAGCTACTAATAATGACATTGAAAAGGTGAGGAGACTCGCCGGTCACAGTAATATTTCAACCACGGCAAGGTATTTGCGAGATTCCTATAGTGATTTGGCGGATGCTGTTATGCTATGCCTAAATTTTAATTCTATTAGAGATGTTTTTTTGTTATGAATTATAAAGCTTACTTATCCTTTGGGCTGAAGATGCTCCAATCGAATTAAAAGCTCGGTGTTAGGGCATCAATGATGGAAAATCGGAGAGATGACAGCTGTGAAGGCCATGCAAAGAATAGGGGTTAAAAAGAAACATTTCATAAGTTAGTTAAGGAGTTAAAATCAGAATTGAAAAGTACCATTATATAATAATAGAAGAACTCGTCAAAAAAGCCTTTGCTCAACGAAAGCAAAGGCTTTATAAATTAAGGTGATTATTTTATTTTTCAACAAACGGGCCATTTTCTTGAATAAGACTTTTTAAAAAAACTGGATGTTTGTTAATGTGAATATTGTAAAGAATTGAACTTAAAACTAAAAAGCCGTTTTATAAAGCGCACTGACTATTTTAATTATTATTTCTTTGAATCTGTTTGTATATAAGTTTTGATAATGAATTTTCCGCGCTTATATTTCCCTTTTGTGCTTCTTTTTTCAGAAGTAAGATCATAATTCCACGAGGGACAATAATAACAGATAAAAAAGAACAAAGGTCAATTATATTTGCATAAGGCTTTAGGTAAACAAAAATTCCCATATTGGATAGTAAGAAGCCATAATATCCAATTATAAATAAACCTGAAAACAGTATGCTCCAACGCAAAAAACTATTCCAAGGAGACTTGTACTGGTATAAAATCATAGCAATTAATGGTGCAATCGTTAAGCTACTTCCGAAAAAATTCGGATAAACAGGAGATATAGAAATTTTTACTGCCCAAAAACCAAAAAACATTCCAATTGAATCGTAAACTACAAATGCCACTGCCACCAAAGAACCATATAACAAAATCTCCACTATTCGTTTTTTGTCTACAAGATAAAAAAATAATAAATAACAAACAAGCACTACAAACAGCGTAAAAAACCATTCAAATGTAAGGAACTCTTGATTAAGCCATTTGGTTAAGATTAGATTATTCAATGCATCAGATTTTTGCATTATTTCTTCGTTAGTAATCATTACAGTTCCCCCTTTTAAAAAATAGATAGTTTTAACATTTGTAAATAATTTAAAATTTATTCTATAAATTCAGAGCATTCTTGTTTAATTAAAGGGGGATTTAGGGGGAAAAGTGCACCAACATCCAATAAAACTATCTTCCGTAATCGGGCGCTTTTCTTTAGTAAGGATTGCAGTCTTTTTGCATCTAAGTGTTCATTGCAAACACCAGCTAATATCATGATAAAATATTAGCTGGCTTTCCGATCAAAATGATGAAAGCTATGACACTTTCAACTTAATAGGGATTCGCTGTTCCATATTAAGTCGAAAGGTTCCATAAGGATTTACATGGTTATAGAATAAAGGCGTTAATCCCCTAAAGTCTTCAGGAGTCATTTTCTTTAGCCAATACCGGTTGTTATGATAAAGAATCTCTTGAACCATTAAAGTATTGATGTAAACTAGGCAGTTTTGAAGTAATTGAAGTGATAATGTAGACACCTCTTGATCATCTAGAGAATTGAAACGAATTTCACTGTTTTTTCCATAAAAAATATAGCTGTTAACGGAATTCCATTGTTCAACAGTATTTAATCCTTCATGAATTTCTCTACGCACTTCCTCAAAATGTAAATAATCACATAAGAAAATGGTTTTGATTGCTTTTCCTGAAGGACGTTCAACCCATCCGGAACTATGAAAAGATTCTGAGCTAGTGGAATAATAATTTTAATATTTATCCTAATTCGCTTTTCTTGCTGAATAAAATGGCAGTAGACCAAATTTCAATTCCTGGTCTATCCCATTTTGAGGAGGAAAAGCATGTTAAATTACGTATTTCCGAGGTTATCCTCTGATCATATGATGTCAATCATACGAAATGGACTAGAAAAAACCAAAATACCCAAGAAGATCATTATTATTGGTGCAGGTATGGCAGGACTGGTCTCAGCCTCTCTGCTTAAGCAGGCCGGCCACAATGTAACGGTCATTGAAGCAGCTGATAGGATGGGAGGACGGATATATACATTAAGGGGGGATTTTAGGGATGAGCAGTATCTTGAAGCTGGTGCGATGCGTATTCCCAGTACGCATTTATTGACTTTGGAATATATAAAAAAATTCCAGCTCCCTGTTAATAAGTTTATCAATTCGACTCCTGCCGATTTTATCTATGTAAAAGGGGTTAAAACACGATTAAAGGCGTACGAACAGAACTCTCAAATATTACGCTTTCCCGTTCTCCCGCATGAAAAAGGTAAAACAGCTAAGGAGTTGATTCAATCAGCGATAAAACCGGTTACCGATTTTATTAACCAGAACCCCAGAAGAAATTGGCCTTGGGTCATTCGGGAATTGGATAAATACTCGATGGATACTTATTTGAGATACAATCCATTCGGAGTCACATTATCTCCGGGAGCCATCGAAATGATTAAAGTAATTCTTACACTGGAAGGAATTATTGAGCTTTCATTTTTGGAACTATTACGTGAACAGTTAATCCCTGAAAATTTTTATGAAATAACAGGTGGTAACGACCTGCTTCCTAAAGCATTTACCAATCAATTGAAAGATAATATTTATTACGGACAAAATGTAAAAAGAATTGTACAGCACGACAATCAAGTAACCGTTCATTCTATCCATCGAATCTTAGAACCTTTTCAAATTACTGGAGATCTTGCGATTGTGACAATTCCTTTTTCAGTACTGCAATTTGTAGAAATTGAGCCTCGTGATTCATTTTCCGAAAATAAATGGAAGGCTATTCGGGAACTAAAATATGCAGGGTCTACGAAGACAGGGATCCAGTTTAAAAACAGGTTCTGGGAGAAACAAGGTTTGTATGGCGGGCAAACTGTTACTGACCTCCCGATTAAATATGTTCAGTACCCCAGCCACGGCCTCGGTACACAAGGAACAGGTGTCATTTTAGGCAGTTATACATGGGAAGATGATGCGATACCATGGGATAGTTTGAATCAGGATAATCGCTTGGAATTTGTTTTAAAAAATTTAGCAGAGATCCACGGTAAACAGGTCTATAGTGATTTTCAAGGAGGAACGAGCCACAGTTGGGTTCGATATCCGTATTCTGCTGGAGCATTTACGCTGTTTAAACACGAACAGGTAAAAGAGTTAACCCCTTATATTTCCACACCCGAAGGAAGAGTACATTTTGCAGGCGAACATACCTCAACTACTCACGGTTGGATCCAAGGAGCAATCGAATCCGGAATACATGCTGCATATGAAGTGAATGACTTGCCAAAAACTTACTTTGAATCTTAATTGTGGTCCATGTGTCGCTCAGTAAAAAACAACTGCCCTCCAATTGTTAGTCTCTCAACTGGCAATTGGAGGTGTAGTCACCATCCCCAATATTAAATACAAGCGCCGAAAAAGAGAGTTCAATATTAACTGTCCGCGCTTACCTCTAGTCCAGAACACATAGTCAATGGAGAGAGCTCCCGTGACCATAGTGGATGATTGTTTAATGCTAATACATACTTTTTTGTAAGAGGTCTTTCCATATGGGAAGCGAAACTTGAGTTACTTAATTTTTTTAAAAATGAAATTTTTTAACATTAGTCCCATAAAAACTCCATATGCCAAAGAGCTAATTAAATGACTATAATAACTACTCACTGGTCTTATAGGAATAGTTTTTCCCTCAATAGACATAGTGAAAAGAAACTCCCATAAAAACCACATAAATAGACTGATTACACCACAGATCAGGACAACATATCTATGCCCCCATTTTCTAAGTGCAAGATAAATCATAGCTCCTAACATAGAACCAATCCCAAAATTTAGATCAAACCAATTAATTCAGATGGCCTATCCTTAATAGTAATCATTAGGCTGTTTAATTGGTATAAAGTGTACTTCTTATCGTAACCTGAACGAAGTAATATCCATGAGGTAATTTCTCCTACAAATGTTGAAACAGCGCCTATCACTCCTGCTATTACAACCTTATCATCATCCAAACTTTTAACTTCCATGTTTATCCCCATTTCAATGCATCTTTTGTTTATGTGTTATCCAAATAGTTGGCACATTATTCATGATTCATCGCTCACTGTTAGTGACTTCTCGGTCTCCATAATGCCTGGATAGCAGTGATAGTGTCACCTTCACGCTTTTAGTAAGTAACTAACCTACAAGCCTTAAAGGCTTGAGAGTGTTGCCTTTAAGGCAACAAAGGTTAAGACAAGGGGCGGCTGCTTACAAAGGAGAGAAAGCCCCGGGAAGTTTATTATAAATCAATACAGCATGCTAACCGTATAAAACAAAGAGTTAGATTGTTTTATGAATCTTACGGTGAGGGAATAGAAGAAGATTATTTGGAGATGGTATTGCTACGATTAGAAGGGTTATGTAAAACAATTACAAGAAAAGCCAGTGATGGTGACATTGCTTTTCAAAAGATGATAGATGAAGGGCATCTTGAACATTATCAAAACGATATTAAATTTATTCGTGAACATGGAAAAGAGTGGGCTTAAGGATAGGTTTTTATTTAACGGGTGGCTTTTCTTCAATTGAGTCTTTGAAACGTTCTTCCGCAATAGGGTGCTTATATTTAAGAAGGTGAGGCTGTTGTAGCAGCCGTTTTCTTATGAGCTAAGGGGGACGGAAACAATTCCAGATTTCAGGAGCCACTATGGAAAACAAAATCAAAAATTTGACATTTAATGTCAATAAATTGTTCCAGAAAAGGGCCATCTTCGCTCTTTTTATATGGTAAAATATGGATGTTTGTATATGAAAGGAGGAGAAAGAGATGAACGAACTTGTATTTAAGCAATTTGAAATGACAAGAGAGTACTTCATCAAGATCGTAAGGTCTGTTTCCAAGGACCAAACAGATGTGCAGCCAGATGGTTTCAATAACACAATTCATTGGCATACGGGTCACGTCTTGACAGTTACTGAACAAACCATGTTTGGTTTTCCTCATGCAACAACCCATCTTCCCACATACTATATGGAATTGTTCGGTAATGGCACGAAACCAGCTGATTGGACGGGAAATGTACCTACTATGGATGAACTTATGGTACAGCTAAAAGATCAATTAGCTCGTCTTCAGCAAATTTCAGCTGAGCAGCTAAACAACACCTTGGAAACACCATTCCTGGGATGTAAAACCTTTGGAGAACTGGCGTGTGTAACACTGATGCATGAAGCAGCCCATATGGGACAGATTCAAGCAATGAAGCGAATAATTGAACATGTGGGTGTAAAAAGCTAATTTTGACAAGAAGCGTTTAATAATATTGTCGATTCTTCCACAATCGGGCGCAATTCTTGTACAAGGAATTGTGTCTTTTTAAGTTATCATCGTGTCTTAATAATTTAGTAATGCATAATTGCTTCAAAGTGCGAACTGAAAAATGATTCCTCATGAAAGAAAAAGAAAACAGATTTAAAGATAAAAAAAATAAAAGCCAAGAACCTCTTGACTAATTTTTTTGATTCATGAGGCGTTAAATAATCTTTTTTTGATTATTTGAAAAAGATTTCATATGCAGGTTTAGTAAAATATCTAACTCTTGACTGCATTTTATGGTTTCTTGACTAATAAAACCTATCTTAAATGCAGTTTCAACCATTTTCTTCTTCATTTGGTCTATATTTTTTAAAAGTAATATATCATTTGAACATGTCATAATACCGATAACTCCTAATAAAAGTTTTTATAAAACAACAAAATTATTATAGGATAAATTTCTTGAATTTTGGTATTTTGAAAATAAAAATCGCAGAAATAGACCATTAAAAAAAGTAGTGGTAAAAAAAGTTTATCATATTTCCAATTCCGTTTACGTCGCACAATTATGATATTTGACCGAAAACTGATTAGTTGAGCTTAATTTGCAATAAATGCAAAAACCCCCAAATGGGGGCTTTAGAAAACTAAAATCCGAATGGTCCTGGCATACAGCAAGGATTATGTGGTACTCCGCACATCGTATGTTGTTCGCAGCATTCATTTACACAGGATTCTGTGTTCATAGATCCATCCACAATAGAGCTGAACGGTATACCAACACTATTTCCCACAATATGTATGCTCATTGAGTTTTAATGGGAAAATAATTCCTATTGAGGAGGATTGAGGTAAATCTACTAGTACAGTTGTGGTTTATTCATTTCATTAGTAAAGGATACGAAAATATTACAACAAAAAAGTGTCGAGGGCTTCACTTCTGTAAAATTTATTTGAAAAATAAAAAATCAATGTAACAATCCAAAAAGGGCAGCTGCAACTACGCAGATGCCCTTAATTTAACTTAAAGGTTTATTTTAGCATTTGTACAGCCTATAAGGTAGGAAATCTTCCCTTTTTTTGTTATGGAAAAGTAATTATCCTTTCTCTTAAGCGATATTTAGCTTGTAATACCTCGATTTTTCGATTCCCTTCTGCCCTCCTTTTTTAAATATTTTCTTAATGTAATCCCATCAACTTTTTATCAAATTTCCCAAGTTAAAGCTTAAATTTTGGTTGAATAAGATGATTTCCAAAATGTTCGTTTTAAGGGGGAAATAAATCAATTTTTATTTTATGAAAATATTGTCTTGGGTTTTACGTCAAAATGTTGGGGGTAACCTTAATATCCTCTACGTTACTATATCTTTCAGTTTAATTATTTTTAAGAATTTATTTTTAGGACTTAAGTTAGTTGACAATGGGAATCATTATCAATTAACATGAAACTCGAGTTAACTGATTGATAATAATTATCATTATCAATGTGTAGTGAGATATTGAGATCTATGGGAAAGGGGAAATAGAAGTGATTACGATACAACCAAAAAGTGCGAGACTGATAGAAAATCAGGTTTTTGAAGAGGAAGAAGCCAAAATCTTAACCTACATTAGGAGCGAAGATCCTAAATTGGAAGAGTCATATTTGCTGAATCTTCAGGCAGGAAGAAGAGGGATCTTTCAACGTTTATTTCAGGCACTTATACGAGAAAAAATAATCAAAGAAGAAAGAATTTTATGGCTGGAAAGTGTTGGAACAATCATTTGCATAAAGCTTCCCAGC
>NZ_JAGGQR010000003.1:0-15695 GCF_018613205.1 Bacillus sp. ISL-46 | reverse complement strand
TGTTACGTTGGCTTAGCTTCACTTTCTTACGAAAGATTCGCTAATAAATTTTTGTTTGTTTGCACGATTTTGTTTGTTTAGTTTTCAAAGAACAATTTCTCTATCGCCTAAAAGCGACTTTATTATCTTATCAAGTTATCAACCAGAAGTCAATAACTTTTTTTGTTTGTAGTTCATCGTCTCTGTGACGACTTTTCATATATTACAGTATATAAAAGGATTGGTCAATACTTTTTTAAAATTTGTTTTTCAAAAAGAAAAACCGCCTTTTTTCAGCGGTTTTAAGTCTAGAGTACCCAATGTTGAATAGCAGCTAAAGCGATTAGACCAGGGATTCCTAAAAATCCTGAAATAGCCGATGTAGCAAAATTAATCGGCACATGAATTCCATAGCGGTTACCCGCAGCATTTAAGAAGAATAAGAATAGCGCTCCAATGACTAATTTAATAGCAGCCTGTCCAACAAATCGAGCAGGCTTAAAGGGAGCACCCGTAAATAAAAGGATAAGTATGAGCCCTCCGAGGATGGATATTACGATAATTGGTTCCAAAAAAGCTATCCCCCTTCTTAAGTCACTTTGTTTCAACTTATGTACAAGTTGATAAAAATAGACCTAAAAAAAGAAATAGCTTAGTTTTTATCTCATTAAGGTAACATTCCGCTGCTTTGCTTCTCTTAATAGAAAGATATATTTTGCCTCGGCAATTTTTGTTTGGCAAATCACTTCTTCGGAAGGATCAAAACTTTTTTCCAACAGCAGCTTTTCTTGCTGCCAATGTTCTTTATATCGATTCAACTGCATTAAGAGCTTTTCATTATACTCTTTACGCAGCCGACCCTTACGCTGAAAAAACATGACTGATTCCTCCGCGTCTTTTTAAAATTCTCTTCGGCCTTCAATCGCTTTCGATAAGGTTACCTCATCCGCATATTCAAGGTCCCCGCCAACAGGAAGCCCATGCGCAATTCTTGTCGTTTTAATCCCTGATGGCCTTAACAAGCGAGAAATGTACATCGCGGTTGCTTCCCCTTCAATATTAGGGTTAGTCGCTAGGATCACTTCAGTAACTGTTTCATCCTGAAGACGTTTTAAGAGGTCAGGAATATTGATATCCTCAGGACCTATCCCATCCATCGGGGAAATCGCCCCATGCAGGACATGGTACAAACCGTTGAATTCCTTCATTTTTTCCATCGCTATCACATCTTTAGGATCTTGGACGACACAAATGATACTTCTATCCCGTCGTTGGTCCTCACAAATATAACATGGATCCTGATCCGTGATATGACCACAGACAGAACAATAGGTTAGATTTCGTTTGGCATTCACTAGTGCTTTGGCAAAATCAAGCACCGTATCCTCTTTCATACTTAGGACAAAAAAAGCCAGACGACCGGCCGTTTTCGGGCCGATACCTGGCAGCTTCATAAAGCTGTCAATCAGCTTAGATATTGGTTCAGGATAATGCATCTTTTGCTATTCCACTCCTAAAAAGGAAGGTTCATTCCTTTTGTAAATTGCCCCATCGTACTGTTTGTTAACTCTTCTACCTTTTTAAGAGCATCATTTGTTGCAGCTAAAACAAGGTCTTGAAGCATTTCGATATCATCCGGATCGACTGCCTCTGGTTTGATAATTACATCGACAACTTCCTTATGACCGGTTACCACTACTGTGACCATCCCGCCGCCAGCAGATCCTTCAATCTTCTTTTCACCTAACTCTTCTTGTGCTTTCGCCATTTCCTTTTGCATCTTTTGCATTTGTTTCATCATATTTTGCATATTTCCCATTCCGCCACCACGCATCATTACCATCTACCTCCAATTAATTAGTTATTAATCAATAATTTCCACAAATTCTTCGCCAAATATTTTTTTCGCCTCGGCAATATGTGGTTCTTCTTCCTTAGGTACTTCGCTGGTTTCTCCTTCAGCACCATCATGACTATTCAAAAAGTTTTCGCGAATTGGCAGCCACTGGTCTTCAGGAACACCTAAAAGGATGAATCTTTTGCCGGTTAATTTATGTAATGCGGCGATTACAGCATCAAGAAAATCCGCACGATTCATTGCCATTTGGCAAATCATCTCATGCTTGAATTTTATAATAAAAGCAGTTGAGGACGCTGCAATCGGCTCTGCATCGTTTAACAGGGCGGCTTGTGATTTTAAAAGACTAGCCCGCAATTCGCCCCAATTGGCTTTGATGACATTTAGATCGCTTTTCGTTGCCTGCTTTAATACTTCATTGATTTTTCCAACCGCAGGCTGAAATGTTTTTTTAGAAGACCTTGGCGCAGACTTCTGCGCTTGTGTTGCGGTATCTTGCGGGACTGCCGCCACACCAGTTTCCTTTAAATGCTGCAGTTCGGTCTCAAGCTGGCCGATTCTTGTTATTAATTGTTCAATTTGTGCTGGATTTGCTTGCTCTGTGTGTTTAACTTCCATTTGACATAACTTAACGATCGCTACTTCAAGGAAAATTCTTGGATGGTTGGTCCAGCGCATTTCTTGTTGAGTTTTATTCAAGAGATCGATGAGCTGATAAATCTGCTCCATTGAGATGGTTTCAGCCATGATTCGAAAATCATCATCAAGCATCACTCTTTCAAGGGATTCTTCAAGGTTTGGTGCTGTTTTATAAAGCAGCATATCACGATAAAATAAAATTAAATCCTCAATAAAGCGCATTGGGTCTTTTCCATGAAATAAAAGTTCATCCAGTGCTTCTAACCCGCTCGCAACATCCTTTTCCCTGAATGCTAAGGCAAGCTTATTCAAAAATCCCTGCGATACCGATCCGGTTACCGTTAAGGCATCCTCAATTGATACCTGGTCCTGGCTATACGATATGGCCTGATCTAATAAACTGAGCGCATCACGCATCCCGCCATCTGCTGCCCGGGCAATCAATTGCAGGGCTCGCTCATCACAATTAACTCCAGTTTCCTCAACGATTAATTTCATCCGTTTGACGATTGCTCCAGCTGTAATTCTTCTAAAGTCAAAGCGCTGACATCTTGAAATAATAGTTAAGGGGATTTTATGAGGTTCTGTCGTTGCTAAAATAAAGATCACATGCTTTGGCGGTTCTTCTAATGTTTTTAACAATGCATTGAATGCGCTAATGGATAGCATATGTACTTCATCAATAATATAGACCTTATAATTAACCGAAGTAGGTGCAAATTTGACCTTATCAAGAACATCACGCATTTCCTCAACCCGTGAGTTTGAAGCAGCGTCAAATTCCAGCACATCCGAGATCGTCCCATTGGTGATTCCGAGACAGGCAGCACACTCATTACATGGCTCTGAAACCGGCGAACGTTCACAATTAATCGCCTTTGCTAATATTTTAGCCGCACTTGTTTTCCCTGTTCCTCTCGGTCCTGAAAATAGATATGCATGAGAGATCTTTTGTTGAAGCAGGGCGTTTTGCAATGTCTTGGTTACATGTTCTTGTCCTACTACATCAATAAATGTTTGAGGCCGCCAAACACGGTATAAAGCCTGATAAGCCAATTGACATCGCCCCCTTCAAATTTTTCATCTTTCCACTTTTCTTATTATACCTTAACCATTTTGGTTTTTACAAAATGAATCTAGTTGAATGTACAAAAAAACTCATCCCAATTCTGAGATGAGTTAATTTATGTAATATAACAGCCGTGCACCTTCCTTCGACTAACGCCCATAAGCGTTACTTAAGCAGTTAGCTCGGCCCAGGCAACCCTGCGGCACATGGGAGCGTCCACTTAATGCTGCTTCCTTCCGGACCTGACATGGTTCATGGATTCCCATTGCGCAGGACCCGGGCGTCAACACCACTTACTTAAGGCAGACCCTACAGGTCGTTAGCCTCGGGAAGGGATTCAGTCCCGCTAGAGCGGATTGCGGGTACAGGGCACCGCTACCTCCCCACCTAGCACGGCAAAGTTGATACCAAAGTTTAGTGCGTCTCTATGACGCTTTCTTAGTATACAAATATTCTCGTAAAAAAGCAATCACTATTCACTGTCAGTTTTTGTAAGTTCATCCTTTTGCACTTTTTTCTCGAGCTTTTTCCGCTCTCTTATTTTTCGAAAAAAGTTGGAGAGTATTTGCCCGCACTCTTTTTCTAATACACCGCTGATAACCTCACTCTGATGGTTGAAGCGCTCATCCTCCAAGAGGTTCATGAGTGTACCCGCACAGCCACCCTTAGGGTCAACTGCACCATAAACGACTCGTTTGACCCTTGATAACATGATTGCCCCTGCGCACATTGGACATGGCTCTAACGTTACATATAAGGTGGCATCTTCAAGGCGCCACGAGTGCAGTTCCTTGCAGGCTTGATCGATCGCTAATAGTTCCGCATGGGCGATGGCATTTTGCTCGTTCTCGCGTAAATTGTGGGCCCGAGCAACCACCTTTCCTTCTATTACAATAACGGCACCAATCGGCACCTCATTCAGCTCTTCTGCTTTTTTAGCCTCTTTCATTGCTTCTCTCATAAAATCTTCATCTTGCACGCTTTCCATAGACATGATATTTCCCCTTCACTAGATGAAATTTATCAGCATTATATCATTTATCCGCTCCCTCCCTCATAAAATAGTTGCAACGCATATTTGCCAAGGAGGGATTAGGATGCAAATCCATGTGATAAAAAGTAATGAATCCTTAACTACAATCGCTAGGACTTATCATACAACTGTTCAAGATATCGTTGAGGCCAATGATCTACCCAATCCAAACAAACTTGTGATCGGACAGTCGCTTGTCATTCCCATTATCGGTCACTTTTACTTCGTGCAGCCAGGCGATTCCTTATTCTCTATATCAAGAAAGGTTGGCGTCCCTTATCAACAGCTGGCCACCATCAATCGGATTAATGTAAATCAACCACTTAATGTAGGCTTTCGTCTCTATATACCTCAAGGTAAAAAAAGAAACGCCGAGTTTAACGCGTACGTTGAACCGCGCGGCACCACTGTAGCCCCTATCCTAGAAACCAGTGCCCGTGAGGCCGCACCCTATCTCACGTATTTAGCCCCCTTTAGCTTTCAAGCGCGGCGCGATGGTACCTTGAAAGAACCATTACTTAATAACTTTCCTGCCATCGCTAAAGCCAATCGAAATGTCTTAATGATGGTTATTAACAATCAAGAGAATGACCAGTTTAACGATGAACTCGGTCGGATCTTATTGAATGATACCGCTATACAGGATAAATTTCTTAACAATATTGTCACCACTGCCAATAAGTATGGCTTCCGTGATATTCACTTTGACTTTGAGTTTTTACGCCCTACTGACCGCGAGGCCTATAATCGCTTTTTACTAAAAGCAAAACAAAGATTCTCACGTCAAGGCTGGCTCATGTCAACCGCCCTTGCCCCAAAGACTAGTGCAACCCAAAAAGGGAAATGGTATGAGGGGCATGATTATAAGGCCCACGGCGAAATTGCTGACTTTGTCGTCATTATGACCTATGAATGGGGGTATAGCGGCGGCCCAGCGATGGCTGTATCGCCCATTGATCAAGTGAGAAGAGTATTGGAATATGCGATAACAGATATTCCTTCGAATAAGATTATGATGGGACAAAATCTATATGGCTATGATTGGACACTGCCATTCGTGCAGGGGTCAGTCGCAAAGGCGGTGAGCCCACAGCAGGCGATACAGCTAGCTGCAAGCCACAATGTCCAGATTCAATATGACACAAAAGCACAGGCCCCATTTTTTAGATATACCGATGGTGGGAAGCAGCATGAGGTTTGGTTTGAGGATGCCCGCTCGATCCAGGCAAAGTTTAATTTAATTAAAGAGTTAAATATTAGGGGGATGAGCTATTGGAAGCTTGGTCTAGCCTTCCCGCAAAACTGGCTGTTAATCGTAGACAATTTCAATGTCACAAAACGTGGGACTTAACGATATTTATTCTACAAAAACTGCCCCCATTCGGCAGTTTTTTCATATATTCGACATAAAACGATTACTTCTAAATATTCCTTATCCCTTCCTGAGGGAGATTATGATAGAATAAATCTTGCATGTTTTTTAGTGACTAAAAAATCCAGATTTTCTGGTAAACATAGAGTGAAGGCAGTTGGAGAAGGAGGACTTGCAATGGGGGATACACCCTTTATTACCGTTGAAGGGCCGATAGGTGTGGGCAAAACATCTCTCGCTAAAGCCATTTCAGCGCAATTCGAATTTGCATTACTAAAAGAGATTGTTGATGAAAATCCATTTCTAGGGAAATTCTATGAAAATATTGAGGAGTGGAGTTTCCAAACGGAAATGTTTTTCCTCTGCAATCGCTTTAAGCAATTAGGGGATATCAATACCCATTTCTTAAGCCAAAATCAATCCGTCGTAGCGGACTATCATATCTTCAAGAATTTAATTTTTGCTAAGCGTTCATTAAGTATGGACGAGTATCAAAAATATTATAAAATTTATCAAATTCTTACCGAGGATATGCCGAAGCCTAACGTGATTATTTATCTGAATGCAAGCCTAGACACGCTGTTAAAACGCATCAAAGTAAGAGGGCGTGAAGTCGAAAAAAATATCAGCCCCTTATATTTAAAGCAGTTATCGCTTGACTATGAAGAAACAATGATGATCTTTGAAAAAGAACATCCAGAAATACCAGTTCTTCGTTTCAGTGGGGATGAATTGGATTTTGTTAAAAATGAACATGACTTAAACCATATTATTGGTCAGTTAACATTAGCATCAAAAAAAAGCAGCTGGACTAAAACACTATAGAACAGGGGAATGTTAGTGAGTATCGTAATTGGTGGTATGATAGGTCTTGGAAAAACAAGTGTAGCAGACACATTGAATGCACACTTTCAAAATAGAGGAATAGAGAGTAAGGTGTTTTATGAAGCGGTGGATGACAATCCGATTCTTCCGCTCTATTATGAACTAACACCTGAAGAATTAGATGCAAAAAGAATTCCCTTCCTTCTTCAATTATTCTTCTTAAATAAACGCTTTAAAACCATTAAGGAATGCGTCAGTTGGAGAGAACCTGTTTACACCATTCAGGACCGTTCCATTTATGAAGATTGGTATTTTGCTTATGTAAATAAATCATTAGGCAGAATATCAGATTTGGAATTTAAAATTTACGAAGACCTAGTTGAAAATATGCTTGAAGAACTAAATGAACTTCCAAGGAAAGCGCCAGATTTAATGGTTTACCTTAAAGGTTCGTTCGATACGGTAATTGATCGGATTATGGCGCGCGGTCGAAGCTTTGAAATAAACCCTGAGCTGAAGGAATACTACTTCGAGGTTTGGAAGGGTTATGATGAGTGGGTCATGAATCAGTATGCAGCAAGTGAAGTATTAGTGATTGATATGGATACGACAGACGTCGTAAAAAGTGAAGAAGATGCCACTAAGATCTGCCGTGCGGTTGAAGATAAACTACAAGAAATATTAAATATGTGTTTTTTTATATAAAGCGGAAGAACCCGTTCAGCGGCGTATGGCCTGGAGCGCTCCAATTGAGATAAAGGAAACACGGAGAGCGTTACCGCATTCGTGCTTGACTTATCGTAGGGCGGAGAGCGAAGGACACTAGCCGTTGGGTGCTGGAGCTGGATTCAAAGACATAAAAAAAAATCCGTTACATGTAATGTAACGAACCATTATCTCCAGTTTTTATGCGCGATTTAAAATATTAATGGAGGAGGAAGAGGGATTCGAACCCCCGCGCGGTATGACCCGCCTGTCGGTTTTCAAGACCGATCCCTTCAGCCAAACTTGGGTATTCCTCCGTATCAACAAAAACTAATTTACCATATTGTTTTTACTATGTCAACATACTAAATAAAAAAACTGGACAAATTTTTGGTCTGTCCAGTTTTTTGTCATTTTACATAGGAGCAATGACTTCGCGGTTGCCCATATATGGACGTAAAACCGTAGGAATCACGACACTGCCATCAGCTTGCTGGTAATTTTCTAAAATTGCAGCCACCGTGCGGCCAATCGCGAGGCCAGAACCATTTAAGGTGTGTACATGCTCTGGTTTAGCCTTTGGTTCGCGACGGAAGCGAATATTTGCCCGCCTTGCCTGGAAGGCCTCAAAATTACTGCAAGAAGAAATTTCTCGGTAGGTTCCATAGCTTGGAATCCAAACTTCAATGTCATATTTTTTTGCAGCGGTAAAGCCAAGGTCAGCTGTACACATGCTTAACACACGGTATGGCAGTTCAAGTAATTGTAATACCCGTTCAGCGTCATTTGTCAGCTTTTCCAGTTCCTGATAAGAATCCTCAGGCTTAACAAACTTAACAAGTTCAACTTTATTAAATTGATGCTGACGAATCAAACCTCGTGTATCACGGCCCGCAGAGCCAGCCTCAGAGCGGAAACACGCACTGTATGCGGCGAAGCGGATCGGCAATTCCTCGCCGCTTAAAATCTCATCTCGATGAAGATTGGTAACAGGTACCTCAGCTGTTGGAATCAAGAAGTAATCTTCATTTTCAATCAAAAAGGCATCTTCT
The DNA here is from genome assembly GCF_018613205.1 of Bacillus sp. ISL-46. Lineage (NCBI taxonomy): Bacteria > Bacillati > Bacillota > Bacilli > Caryophanales > Bacillaceae > Bacillus > Bacillus sp. ISL-46. Next base: position 7,163 of record NZ_JAGGQR010000003.1, on the reverse strand, counting down.
TCAAACTTAGGAAGTTGGCCAGTTCCAGTCATGCTCGCTCTGTTGACTAAATAAGGCGGCAATATTTCTGTATAGCCATGCTCATCAACATGGAGGTCTAACATGAAACTCATTAATGCACGTTCTAAACGAGCTCCTAACCCTTTATAAAAGACAAAGCGGCTTCCAGTTACTTTACCAGCTCGTTCAAAATCCAGAATACCTAGTTGATCAGCAACATCCCAGTGAGGCTTGGCTTCAAACTCAAACTCACGCACCTTGCCCCACTGTCTAATTTCAATATTATCATCCTCGGTTTCACCAACTGGAACACTTTCATGCGGGATATTTGGAATGCTCAACATCAAAAGTTCTAATGACTCTTCAACCACTCGTAATTCATCATCAAACGTTTTGATCTGGTCACCAACCTCACGCATTTCTTTAATTAAGTGATCGGCATCCTGCTTTTCACGCTTTAAAGAAGCAACCTGCTGGGAAACCTCATTTCGACGGCTTTTTAACTTTTCTGTTTCCACAATCAATTCGCGTCTTCTTTGGTCGAGTTCTTCAAATTGGTCGAGAGCAGATAAATCTTCTCCACGCTTTTGAAGTTTTGCTTTTACATCTTCAAAATCAGCTCTTAACACTTTAATATCTAGCATAATAACAGCGCTCCTTTTTTATAAAAATATTTTAGATTAGACTTGCTTCACGGGCGCATCCGCTTAAAAATAAAAAACTCCCGCCCCTAATACAGGGACGAGAGTTACTCGCGATACCACCCTGGTTGACAGAAAAAACTGTCCACCTCGAAAAAACGTTAACGGTTTCTACCGAAAGTACTTACTGACCTCATGAGGAGGTTTTCCGCACCTTGCTCGAGGAGGGATTCACAAGCTTCATCCACCGGTTCTCACCACCCACCGGCTCTCTAAAGAATGAATCTCCTGTTACTAGTTCCTCTCATTGCTTTAATCTTTATTTAGATTTTGTAATTTTAAATTACTATAATTATAAACCAAATGCAACCCTGTTATACAAGATGTTTCGCCTTAGCTTCCTTCACCATCTCGACGAAGTACGCCGTAAGGTCATGATTATCAGTCAACTCAGGATGGAAGGAACAGCCTAGAAATTGTCCTTCCCGTGCGGCCACGATACGGTCATTATGCTTGGACAGAATTTCAACATTCTCTCCCGCCTCAACGATGTGCGGTGCACGAATAAATACTGCTGGGAAGCTTTCAGCAACGTCTTTAATCACAAGGTCCGCCTCAAAGCTGTCAACTTGGCGTCCAAACGAGTTACGTTCCACCTTAATGTCCATTACACCGATGTGTGACTCGTTATAGCCAACAAGATCTTTGGCTAATAAAATGAGCCCCGCACAGGTTCCGAACATAGGTTTCCCCTCTTGAGCAAATTCTTTAAGGGCATCCATAAAATCATATTTGTCAATTAAACGTCGCATTGCTGTACTTTCTCCGCCAGGAAGAATGAGGCCATCCACTTCTTGTAGTTCTTCTTTTCTTTTGATTCCGACGGCCTCTACACCACATGCTTCTACCGAGCTCATATGTTCACGGACTGCCCCTTGTAGAGCAAGAACCCCGATTCTAATCATCTTACCATCCACGCTCCTGCATGCGTGCTTCAGGTGCTAGTGATGAAATTTCGATCCCTTTCATTGGTGTTCCAAGATCCTTTGAAAGTTCAGCAATTAATTTATAGTCTTGATAATGTGTAGTTGCTTCAACAATCGCTCTAGCAAATTTCGCTGGGTTTTCTGATTTAAAGATACCAGAACCAACAAATACACCGTCCGCTCCTAATTGCATCATTAACGCTGCATCAGCAGGTGTTGCCACACCGCCAGCAGCAAAGTTAACAACTGGCAGCTTGCCAAGGCGTTTAATTTCTAAGAGGATTTCATATGGTGCACCTAATAGCTTTGCTTCTGTCATAAGCTCGTCCTCATTCATTGCAACAACTTTACGGACTTGAGCATTTACCTTACGGATATGGCGGACTGCTTCAACAATATTACCTGTTCCTGGTTCGCCTTTTGTACGAAGCATAGATGCTCCTTCACCAATCCTGCGGGCAGCCTCACCAAGGTCACGACAGCCGCATACAAACGGTACAGTATAATCTCTTTTATTTAAATGATATTCTTCATCAGCAGGTGTTAAAACTTCACTCTCATCGATATAGTCAACACCCATTGCTTCAAGAATGCGCGCTTCTACAATATGTCCAATTCTTCCTTTAGCCATTACAGGGATCGTCACAGCACCCATAACTGCTTCAATGATTCTAGGGTCTGCCATTCTTGCCACACCGCCAGCCGCGCGGATATCTGAAGGAACACGCTCTAAAGCCATTACTGCTACTGCTCCTGCTTCTTCAGCAATTTTCGCCTGCTCTGCATTAACAACATCCATGATGACGCCGCCCTTTTGCATTTCAGCCATACCACGTTTTACGAGATCAGTACCTGTTATCATTTCTAAATCCCCCTAATTATTTCTTTTAATATTAAGAAAAATTTTCTCATAGTTTCAGAAATCTTTATTAATTTAGTCGGAATTATTTTAACCCCATAAAAACATTAAAGCAACAAAAAAGGATTCCTGTCAAGACAAGAATCCATTTCGCGTACATCCTATTATTACCACCTAGAGGTTCTACTGTTTAAATTAAATTAAAACCATCCTTTAACAGCAGTAGAAATTCCATGCCAGACATCACCAAAAAAACTACCGATGCCTCTCATCATTAACACAAACCAGTTTGACTTTTCTACATCATTTGCAGCAATCACATCAACCTTGACCTTTTGTTGACCTGCTGCTGTTAAGAACTTAACTTTTCCTCCATTTTTTGGTGCAACTGTTAAGTAACCAACCGTTTCACCTTTTTTAATTGGTGCGGTTAGCTCACCGTTTTTATTCAGTTTCTTTTTATCTAGTACAAGGACTGGTTTATAATCTTTTTTTCCGCCATTCTGAATCATCAAATTTATAGCTGATTTCGTATAGATTTTTACTTGATCCTCTTTTCCTTTAACAACAGGAACGGTTTTCTGATCTTTTACTTGATAATGTTTAGGAACAAGCTTTTCCTTCGTATAATTGCTGAAAGCATAATCCAGCATTTTTTTCGTTTCACCAAAGCGTGCCTTATAACCATCGTTTTTGCCGCTAATATCCTTAGCATTTTGAACAACAGTTATAAATCGTTTACCATCACGGCTTGCTGTCCCTGTAAAACAGTAGCCTGCAAAATCAGTGGTACCTGTTTTTAGCCCATCCATACCTTGATAACCATAAACCAATGATGGCAGCATCCAGTTCCAGTTTTGCATTTCTATTCTATCTTCTGTTCCTTCTCGGAATACCTTTTTAGGCGTACTAGCCGTTTTTAGAACATCTGGATAATCATTAATGAGATGAAAAGCTAATGTCGCCACGTCATGAGGGGACATAACGTTTTCTTCATCTGCTCCTGTTCCTTCTGGTTGATCACCGTTATAATCTTTATTATTCAAACCGGTGGAGTTTACAAATTTACTATTTTTCAATTCTAATTTTTTTGCCTTGTCATTCATCATTTTCACAAAATTCGTTTCCGTACCGCCAATGACTTCAGCTAGAGCAATGGTTGTCCCATTTGCAGAATAAATAGCCATTGCTTCATATAATTCTCGAACATTATATTTTTCACCAAGGCGTAATGGGACATTAGATAAACCAGTCGGCTGTGAGATTTTATAAACAAGATCACTTACTGTATATTCCTGATCCCATTTCACCTTTCCATGTTTTACAGCATCGAGTAAAAGATACTCAGTCATCATTTTCGTCATACTGGCAATTCCTAATGGACTGTCAGCATTCTTTTCATATAAAATCCTGCCCGTTTCTCCATCAACCAAAATAGCTCCGTCTGCATTCACATTTAATGCTGCGTCTGCCTTCGCTATATCAACACCAGCAAATAGTCCAAAAAACATAATCATTGCCATAGCACTGGCAATACATTTCTGATAAAAATGTTTGTTCACTTTAACGCCCTCCAAGAATTTATACACTTTGGTTATTTTAACATAACTCTATGGCAAATCATAGACGGAGCTATGGACCATCTTATGGCTATTTTTGAAAGTTTCGCAAACATTCCTAGGCCTTTTTACATAAAAAAACAGAGAAGCCGTGCTTCTCTGTTTTAATTATTATAGCGAGTAATTTGGAGCCTCTTTCGTGATTTGGACATCATGTGGATGACTCTCTCTAAGACCCGCACCGGTCATTTTAATAAATTGTGCCTTCATCCTTAATTCCTCAAGGTCTTTAGTTCCACAATAGCCCATTCCTGACCTGAGGCCGCCGATCAGCTGATAAATGGTTTCTGCTAACGGCCCTTTATATGGGATCCGTCCTTCAATTCCTTCTGGAACGAACTTTTTATTATCTTCTTGGAAATAGCGGTCTTTAGAACCTTTTTCCATTGCTGCAACGGAACCCATGCCACGATATACCTTAAAACGTCGTCCTTGGAAGATCTCTGTCTCACCTGGACTCTCTGTTACCCCAGCCAATAGACTGCCAAGCATAACAGCATGTCCACCAGCTGCCAGTGCTTTCACGATGTCACCAGAGTATTTGATGCCGCCATCAGCAATAATCGTTTTACCATGCTTGAGCGCTTCTGATGCACAATCATAAACAGCGGTAATTTGCGGAACACCAACACCTGCTACAACCCTTGTTGTACAAATAGAGCCAGGTCCAATTCCTACTTTTACCACATCTGCTCCTGCCTCAATTAAGGCTTTGGTTCCTTCAGCTGTTGCCACGTTTCCAGCAATAATGGTGAGGTTAGGATACGCAGTTCTGATTTCCTTTACCATATCGAGGACACCTTTTGAATGTCCATGGGCTGTATCGAGGACAATCACATCGACATTCGCTTTTACAAGCATATCCACACGTTTCATCGTGTCGCTTGTTACACCGACCGCGGCTCCGGCTAATAAACGGCCTTGGCTATCCTTAGCGGAGTTTGGAAATTCAATAACCTTTTCGATATCTTTAATTGTTATTAGCCCTTTTAAAACACCCTGCTCATTTACAAGCGGAAGTTTTTCAATTTTGTAGCGCTGCAGAATCTTCTCTGCCTCTTTTAACGTCGTTCCGACTGGGGCTGTGACAAGCTTCTCTTTGGTCATTACGTCAGAAATTTTAAATGAATAATCTTGGTCTGAAATAAAGCGAAGATCCCTATTGGTGATAATACCGATAAGCTTTTGTTCTTCAAAGTTATTTACGATTGGTACTCCGGAAATACGATATTTTCCCATTAAATGCTCCGCATCAAACACTTGGTGTTCTGGTGTTAGGAAAAATGGATCAGTAATAACCCCACTTTCCGACCTCTTAACCTTTTCAACCTGCTCCGCCTGCTGATCAATGGTCATGTTTTTATGAATGATCCCTAAACCGCCTTGGCGAGCCATTGATATAGCCATTTCTGATTCTGTTACTGTATCCATCCCAGCACTTATGATTGGAATGTTCAGCTTTACAGTTGGTGATAATTCCACTTGCATGTTTACATCTCTTGGCAAAACCTCAGATTTACCAGGAATTAATAATACATCATCAAACGTTAAACCTTCTTTTGAAAATTTACTTTCCCACATTTTTATGGCCCCCAGGAAAAAAATATTATTTGTAGGTTATCAATTGGATAAAATACTGTCAAGGAATAAGTATTAGTCTGATTCTTCTGAAAAAGGTGATATAGTCTTGGGTATTGAATATAGAGATTGGAAAAGCTACTCTTGCTTCTTTTCGGCAGAATACTGCCAGCGCTTTTTAAAAGGTTGTTACCAAAAGCGTCAGATCGAGAATCCTGAACAAAAAAGCTATGAAAATTGTTATGCCTTTCTTTATTATCTTGAACATGGACAAATTTATTATCAACAAGCAGAAAGCTCTCCTCTTATTATAAAACCAATTTTACTTTTTTATGGTCTCGTCCATTTAATTAAAGCATGTATATTAACCATTGATCCTGCTTATCCAGAAACAACGGCGGTTTTAGCACACGGAGTTTCGACAAGGAAAAGGAAGAAGCAGAATTATCACTTCTTTCAAGACGAAGTTAAATTTCAAAAAAATGGACTTTTCCCCTTCATCTCTGAAAAATTGTTTCACATGAAACAATTGGAAGGGGAGAAAGTCATTATGGAGGAATTACTACAGCTTATACCAGAGCTAGATGATTTATTCTTTTTACTTGAAGGGAAAAGGACATTTATTCAGTTACAAACGGATCATAAACAGTTTTTTGTACCTGAAACCGTATTAGATCATTTTCATATGACAGAAAATCGGTTTAAGGAATTTTTGACATCTAAGTTTGAAAAGGGAGTGGAATTTTCAAATGATGGTCTGGCATTTTCGATGAACACGACTTCTCTTTTTGGAAATTCTCCACTTAAATATAATATTGAGAATGAAACTTTTGCATTGCCTCTTAATAAAGAGAATTATTTCAATTTCCCAGAACTTTTGGTCCATTATTTATTGCTTTACAATTTAAGTATGATTGCCCGCTATGAAACGGAATGGTGGAGTGAGCTGACCAAAATGATGCCAAATCAGGATTATCCATTCATATGTTCTTTTCTTGATGTCACCATGCAGAAAGGACCCTTTTTGATTTATCAGTATTTGATGGGATAGTAACTATGACCATCCTTTTGTTACCGTTGAAGGATTTTTTCCTCTTCTTCGGTAACATAAGGCCCTTTTTTGTTACCGTCGATGGCTTTTTTTCAGTTGTATGGGCACAATTATTCTTTTTTGTGACCGGTCCAGGGTCTTTTCCTCTTCCATGGGCACAATTATCATTTACTGATCACCCATACATAAATCTTCGAAAACACAAAAAAACAACCTTTTCAGGTTGTCTTAGATGTGCCTGGCAACGTCCTACTCTCACAGGGACGCGTGTCCCAACTACCATCGGCGCTGAGAAGCTTAACTTCCGTGTTCGGTATGGGAACGGGTGTGACCTTCTCGCCATTGCTGCCAGACTTGTTTTTTGAGGATTCATTCCCTCAAAACTAGATAATGCAGAAGAAGTTTGTAAAAACGAGTGTGCCTTAAAAA
>NZ_JAGGQR010000038.1:87694-170300 GCF_018613205.1 Bacillus sp. ISL-46 | reverse complement strand
ATCAGCAGTAGTAGTAATCGTCAGCAGAGCAAAATATTTTCGATAGGAACGATCACCGAGTAAGTAACGAACAGAATAGCGCTGCACGATAAAACCGATGGTAAGGACAAACAAAGCCAGCAGCCATGATAAGGAATCAAGCCGCCAAGGGCCATAAATCATGGTCTCATTGTTCGTAACAAGGGCCAGCAGGGCAGCGATCGGGGGCAGCAATGTGACACCGACGTGAAGCCGAACAAAAGACAGCGGAACCCTTGGGTATAACAGGAATAGCCCGCTAAGCACCGATATGGCAAGCAATCCAAAAAATATTTCTGGCAGAGAAATTAACATTTTACTTCCCCCCATCGATGTATGGAAGAAACCATCATTCTGAAAATATGACTTTGACCGATTTCCTTCATTACGCTACATTCCTTTCTGTTTTATTTTTAAAAACAAAAAAACCGACAATTTTTTTAAGCATAATGGTTACATCCATTAAACTTTGAAAATTGTCGGTTTACTTTTAACGGGCCCAGCCAAGCCTTTTAATAGTCTACCTAATTATGTAATTTTCTTTCTTCCAATAAGGAAGTATAATTACAGTTGTCCTCTTTGTTATATATTTACTTTTTCATATAGTCAATAGAAAGTTATTAACCTCATGCTAAAGTAATCTATTTATTTAGAGAAATCAATTAAACAATTAATTTATGGTAGTAATGTTACTATTTATCAAACATTCTGTCAAGTTAAAATTTGGTCCAAACTTACTTATTGTGAATTTCAAGGAACGAGAACCTCATTTCCATTCAATCCTGGAACTGCGGATCCCTTTTAATTCAAAAAAATGGCGTGTTCCTATAGAAACACGCCCTATCGTATCATGAGATAAATCTACATCGTCATTTACTTATATATAAACTATTCGATGGCTAACACCTTATTCAAGAATATGGCCCGTTTGTGGAAGATAGCATGTTCCAGTAAAGGACTTTTTTTAAAACGACTTTATTATGATGAAATACCAATTGTCACTCGGCACTTACTACAGTAGAAAAGCGTCCTGTTAAACAGAAACGCTTTGAGTCGATATAGAGATAAGCTGTTACAGTTCACTCTCATGGTTCTTAAATGTTTGCCCATCATGGTAAAAAAGTTCAGAGCCTAAATGAACATTTTCGTTTTCTTTCAATTGTCGAATAAGCTCTTCACTTTTAGTTTTATTCATTTCTTTATACCAGGTTCCTTGTGGATATAGAACAGCGATCGGACCATGTTTGCATTGGCCGTTACATAATGTTTTTGTTGTGTGAATCTTCTTTTGCAGCTCTAAGTTTTTCAATTCTCCCCTAATGGTCTCTGTTACTTCTTCTGCTCCATTTTTCATGCAGGTTTTCCCGTTGCAAATTAATAGATGTTTGCTAACACCATCTAAGTTCATAACATTCCCCTCTGTTCCTCATTTATTTTACCTCTATCACAAATGGGTAGGCAGTTACTTTACCATCAAATTTAAATTCTCCCCATACTTTGTAGATCTCAGGTTTATCAAATTTTGTTTCAAATTGTGTCTTTTCTTCTGAAGTAGGGTGCACATGAACAAATTTCTCACCCTTTTCATCCAAAATAACAACATGACCTAAAGCCCCCAGGTAGGGCTCTGGTGTAATCCCTTTTGTATCAAAATTTAACGTAAAATCTTTGTTTACTCCTAGCTCTGTAGTTGTTAATTCAACCGTCTTTCCATTAATTGTTTTAGTTAAGTTTGTATCAGCCTTTAGTGAATTTTCATCAAGGTCACCATGGCCTTTCCCCACATGCAGCTCTATCGGACTAATTTGATAGGCAAGGTTTTTTGGTTTAATATCAACAAAAGCTTTATAAGAGTTTTCAGGCAGGTCGAATTTCAGAGTATACACACCATTTCCTTTTTCCTCAGGATGTAAATGGTAATAATCTTTTAAGTCGGCACTTACAATAATTAAATGCATAATCTTTTCATGTGAAATTTCTAATTCAGGTGAATTTTGGTCTTTATCCTTTAGATCAATGGAAATTAAGCCTTCTTCATATTTTACGTTTGTGACCACTTCACTTTCTGATGTAGCCCTATGATTTGAATGCCCTGAATCCTTACCACTTGTATGATCATCGTTATGTGCTTGCTCAGCAATAGTTTCTTTTTTCTCATGACTATTTGCTTCCGAGTGGGTATTAGTGTGATCGTTATTACTGTTCAAGCTTGCATATACGGAATATCCGCCAATGACTAACCCAAGATAAACAATCGCTGAAATTGCCCAGGTCAAAATGTTTTTTTGTTTCATAAAAATGCTCCTCTCTTTTTTATCGATCAATTATCCTTTTAACTTAATCCGCTGTAATCTAAGTGCGTTTAAAACAACTGACACTGAACTGAATGCCATTGCTACTCCTGCAAGCCACGGTGCCAGAAAGCCCAGTGCTGCAATTGGAACTCCTAAAGCATTATAAGCAAAGGCCCAAAATAGATTTTGCTTAATATTTCGAATCGTCATTTTACTCATAAAGATGGCATCGGCAATACTATTTAAGTCTCCTCTGATTAAAGTAATATCAGCAGCCTCCATTGCTACATCCGTACCAGTACCGATTGCCATGCCAATATCTGCGGTAGCAAGCGCTGGTGCATCATTAATACCGTCACCGACCATCGCCACTTTCTTTCCAGCTTTTTGAAGCTTTTTAACTTCCTCTGCCTTTCCTTCCGGCAGAACTTCTGCTATAACATGGTCAATTCCGACCTCATTTGCAATTGCTTGGGCTGTCTGCTTGTTATCTCCTGTAATCATAACAACCTCTAGACCCATATTTTTTAACCGTTCAATCGCTTTTTGAGAGGTTTCTTTAATTGTATCTGCAACGGCAATCACTCCTGCAAATTGATGATCAATTGCGACTAGCATTGCGGTCTTACCTTGCTTTTCTAAGTTTTCTATCTTAGGTAATATGTTTCCAACATTAATATTATTTTTCTCCATAAGTCTGCGCGTTCCGATAAGCAAGGATTTGCTTTCAACTATTGATTCGATTCCAAAACCAGGAATGGCTTCGAAATGTTCAGAGCTGACCAGTTCAATTCCTTTTTCCTTAATGCCCTCAACAATTGCCTCAGCTAACGGATGTTCGGAATTTCTTTCTGCAGCACCGACTAACTTTAAAAATTCCTTTTCTTCAAATCCATTTGCAAGAATAATATCTGTAAGTGTTGGTTTTCCATTTGTTACCGTTCCCGTTTTATCAAGGATCACTGTATCCAATCGATGAGTCGTTTCAAGATGCTCCCCGCCTTTAAACAAAATTCCATATTCAGCTGCTCGGCCTGACCCTGCCATAATGGATGTAGGAGTAGCTAGGCCCAGTGCACATGGACATGCGATAACTAATACGGCAATTAACTTTTCAAGAGCTGCTGCAAACTCTCCGGGACTAACAACAAAGTACCAAACCAGAAATGTCACAACGGCGATCCCAACGACAATTGGGACAAAAATTCCGGATATAACATCGGCTAAACGTTGGATTGGCGCTTTTGATCCTTGAGCTTCTTCGACTACTTTGATGATTTGAGCTAAGGCCGTATCCTTTCCTACCTTTGTTGCTTTTACCTTTAAAAATCCATTCTTGTTAATGGTTGATCCTATTACTGCATCTCCAACTGTTTTATCGACAGGAATACTTTCACCTGTAATCATTGATTCATCAAGGGCAGATCTCCCTTCAAAAATCACTCCATCTACAGGTACCTTTTCACCTGGTTTCACATATACGATATCACCAGCGATTACTTCTTCAATTGGTAAATTCAATTCTTGCCCGTCTCTTAAAACTGTGGCCGTTTTCGTCTGTAAGCCCATAAGCTTCTTAATAGCTTCAGAGGAACGTCCCTTTGCTTTTACTTCAAACAGTTTACCTAATATAATTAGAGTAATTAACACAGCACTTGTTTCAAAATATAATTCCACCATATGTGCATCAGAGCCTATGGATAAAATACTCAAGTAGATGCTATAGAAATAAGCTGCAGAGGTGCCAAGCGCAACCAAGACATCCATGTTTGCACTTTTATTCCTTAATGCTTTATAAGCACCTGCGTAAAATTGACCGCCTACTAAAAATTGGACAGGAGTCGCAAGCGCGAGTTGAACCCAAGGATTCATGAACATCTCAGGCAACCAAATGAAAGAAGTAACCTCAAAATGACTGACCATTGCCCAAAGTAAAGGGATGGATAAAATAGCCGAGAATATAAATTTCCCTTTTTGCTTTTCAATTTCTTTTTGTCTATGATCCACTTTTTCGCCTTTAGATTCTTGCTTTTGTTCCAAGCGATAGCCTAATTTATTAATGGCCTCCTTCATATCTGAGACCGAAACTTCATCAGGATTATATTCTACTAGGGCCGATTCTAAGGCAAAGTTAACCGTTGCGGTTTGAACACCATTTAACTTATTTAAACGTTTTTCAATTTTATTCGCACACGCTGCACACGTCATACCGCTTATATTAAATTCAGCTTTCTCACTGATTACTTTGTATCCTAAAGATTCCACTTTTTCTTTAAATTGATTTACATTTGCTATAGACGAATCAAATGTTACTTTTGATTTTTCTAATGCGAAATTTACGCTCGTATCCTCTACTCCATCTATTTTTTTTAGACCTTTTTCTATTCTCACTGCACAAGCAGCACACGTCATGCCAGCTATTTGAAGTGTTGTTTCTTTTTTATCGCTCATAACCTTTTACTCCTATCACCACATACTATAGTGGGGTATATTTTTGGGGTAATAAAACGTGCCACTAAAGACAGCACGTTTTTTCAGTTCCTTAGTGACAGCTTTGATCTTTAGACGATTTACTCAGCGCTGCATCATAACCTTGATCTTCTATAATGTCAGTAATTTCTTTTAAAGAAACCACTTTCGAATCAAATGATACATCTACTTTTTCTTCATATAAGTGAACCTTTACAAAATGAACACCATTTAATTTTCCTACGTTTCCTTCTATTGAATTTATACAATGCCCACATGACATTCCTTTCACTGTTAATATTACATTTTCCATGATTTACTCCTCCTTATTCGTTATTACTATACCTAGGTATAGTATATTATTTTTAAAAATAAATCGTGCTTTATTCCGCACGGTCTTTAACCAAATTTATTGAACATCATAACCTTGGTCATCAATTGTTTCTTTGATTTTATCAATAGTAACTTCGCTCGGATTAAACTCCACACTAACCGTTCCTGAATCCAAGTTTACTTTAACAGCGGTAACTCCGGGTAATTCGCCTACACTGCCTTCAATTGAATTAATACAATGGCCGCATGACATACCTTTTACATTTAAAGTTATATTTTCCATATCGCTAAGTCTCCTTTTATTTTTTCAGTAATTTTTGAATTGTCACCATTACCTCGTCTAAAATCTCCGTATCTCCCTCTTGAATTTTTTCTAGAACACATGACTTCATATGCCCTTCAAGTAAAATACGGGCGACACTATTTAAAGCGGATTGAGTCGCAGATATTTGAGTAATGACATCATCACAATACGTATCTTTTTCAATTAATCCTTTTATTCCCCTAATTTGACCTTCGATTCGATTTAATCTTGTTGTTAAGTTATTCTTCACTTTATCTGAATGGTGGCTTTTTCTTGCACCGTCTGATGAGCAGCATTGATCGATATCAACAATTTTATTAAGACTTCCTGAATTCATCGACATTGCCTCACCTCCTTAATTATATAATACTATACCCCCCCATAGTATGTTAAGAGTTTTTTAAAGAAAATTTTAAAATAGGTATTTGATATAGAATTTTATTTACTTAAATTGCGCCGGTTTGCTTAATAATACTTGAGTGTAATCTATCCTAGATTAACCTTATCTTTGCATTACAAATTGAATTCACTTCCAACCTCAATTAGAATAACGATTCTTCTGTTGGTTTATTGTTGGTTTATAAAAAAGTTTGATCAAAAATACGTCTTATAATGTTGATTTTCCAAATATAAAAAAGCCTGATTTTGAAAAAAAGATTGATTAAAACAGGCTCTTAAAATATTTCACGAGGGCACTTTTTTAAAAAAGTTTGATCATTATCTACCTGTGTTGTTCAACAATCGCGCCCGATTATGCAACAAGACAAAATATATATGGGATTCATTCCAAGGACCAATCGCCAAAAACGCCGTACAGCCAATCCTAGGCTGTCAATTTCACCTAGAAATGTTTACGACGTTCAATGGATTGATTCTTAAATTTTAGCCGGTTTACAAGTTTTATTCCTTAGCAAATTCCCTTACTATGAAAAGATTCTGAGCTAGTGGAATAATAATTTTGATATTTATTCTAATTCGCTTTTCTTGCTGAATAAAATGGCAGTAGACTAAATTTCAATTCCTGGTCTATCCCATTTTGAGGAGGAAAAGTATGTTAAATTACGTATTTCCCAAGTTATCCTCTGATCATATGATGTCAATTATACGAAATGGACTAGAAAAAACCAAAATACCCAAGAAGATCATTATTATTGGTGCAGGTATGGCAGGACTGGTCTCAGCCTCTCTGCTTAAGCAGGCCGGCCACAATGTAACGGTCATTGAAGCAACTGATAGGGTGGGAGGACGGATATATACATTAAGGGGGGATTTTAGGGATGAGCAGTATCTTGAAGCTGGTGCGATGCGTATTCCCAGTACGCATTTATTGACTTTGGAATATATAAAAAAATTCCAGCTCCCTGTTAATAAGTTTATCAATTCGACTCCTGCCGATATTATCTATGTAAAAGGGGTTAAAGCACGATTAAAGGCGTACGAACAGAACCCTCAAATATTACGCTTTCCCGTTTTCCCGCATGAAAAAGGGAAAACAGCTAAAGAGTTGATTCAATCAGCGATAAAACCGGTTACCGATTTTATTAACCAGAACCCCAGAAGAAATTGGCTTTGGGTCATTCGGGAATTGGATAAATACTCGATGGATACTTATTTAAGATACAATCCATTCGGAGTCACATTATCTCCCGGAGCCATCGAAATGATTAAAGTCATGCTTACACTGGAAGGACTTATTGAGCTTTCATTTTTGGAACTATTTCGTGAACTGTTAATCCCTGATATTTTTTATGAAATAACAGGAGGTAATGACCTGCTTCCTAAAGCATTTACCAATCAATTGAAAGATAATATTTATTACGGACAAAATGTAAAAAGAATTGTACAGCACGACAATCAAGTAACCGTTCATTCTGTCCATCGAATCTTAGAACCTTTTCAAATTACTGGAGATCTTGCGATTGTGACAATTCCTTTTTCAGTACTGCAATTTGTAGAAATTGAGCCTCGTGATTCATTTTCCGAAAATAAATGGAAGGCTATTCGGGAACTAAAATATGCAGAGTCTACGAAGACAGGGATCCAGTTTAAAAACAGGTTCTGGGAGAAACAAGGTTTGTATGGCGGGCAAACTGTTACTGACCTCCCGATTAAATATGTTCAGTACCCCAGCCACGGCCTCGGTACACAAGGAACAGGTGTCATTTTAGGCAGTTATACATGGGAAGATGATGCGATACCATGGGATAGTTTGAATCAGGATAGTCGCTTGGAATTTGTTTTAAAAAATTTAGCAGAGATCCACGGTAAACAGGTCTATAGTGATTTTCAAGGAGGAACGAGCCACAGTTGGGTTCGATATCCGTATTCTGCTGGAGCATTTACGCTGTTTAAACCCGAACAGGTAAAAGAGTTAACCCCTTATATTTCCACACCCGAAGGAAGAGTACATTTTGCAGGCGAACATGCCTCAACTACTCACGGTTGGATCCAAGGAGCAATCGAATCCGGAATACATGCTGCATATGAAGTGAATGACTTGCCAAAAACTTACTTTGAATCTTAATTGTGGTCCATGTGTCGCTCAGTAAAAAACAACTGCCCTCCAATTGTTAGTCTCTCAACTGGCAATTGGAGGTCTTTCCATATGGGAAGCGAAACTTTAGTTACTTAATTTTGTTAAAAATGAAATTTTTTAACATTAGTCCCATGGAAACTCCATATGCCAAAGAGCTAATTAAATGACTATAATAACTACTCACTGGTCTTATAGGAATAGTTTTTCCCTCAATAGACATAGTGAAAAGAAGTTCCCATAAAAACCACATAAATAGACTGATTACACCACAGATCAGGAGAACATATCTGTGCCCCCATTTTCTAAGTGCAAGATAAATCATAGCTCCTAACATAGAACCAATCCCAAAATTTAGTATCAAACCCATTAATTCAGTTGGCCTATCCTTAACGGTAATCATTAGGCTGTTTAATTGGTATAAAGTGTACTTCTTATCGTAACCTGAACGAAGTAATATCCATGAGGTAATTTCTCCTACAAGTGTTGAAACAGCGCCTATCACTCCTGCTATTACAACCTTATTATCATCCAAACTTTTAACTTCCATGTTTATCCCCATTTCAATGCATCTTTTGTTTATGTGGTACCCAAATAGTGACACGTTATTCATGATTCATCGCTCACTGTTAGTGACTTCTCGGTCTCCATAATGCCTGGATAGCAGTGATAGTGTCACCTTCACGCTTTTAGTAAGTAACTAACCTACAAGCCTTAAAGGCTTGAGTGTTGCCTTAAGGTTAAGACAAGGGGCGGCTGCTTACAAAGGAGAGAAAGCCCCGTATGGCGTCTGTCAACGGTACCAGACCAGAGGGAGGATAAGGAGTTGACAGAATTGCTTATGCAATCGATAAGGGAAACCCAGGAGTTCAGAAAAGAATTAGCTACCACTTCAAAAAAAGGCTTCTTTGCACGACTGTTCGGAAAGTAGGTGTTAAGAAGGAACAAAATGATTTTGAGAAAAGGACGGGGTAGAGAAAATATCCAGGTCCATTTCTTTTGCCTTGTAATTTTATCGGTGCTCCCGGAGCATGCAAAAAGACTGCAATCCTTACTAAAGAAAAGCGCCCGACTACGGAAGATAGTTTTATTGGATGTTGGTGCACTTTTCCCCCTAAATCCCCCTTTAATTAAACAAGAATGCTCTGAATTTATAGAATAAATTTTAAATTATTTACAAATGTTAAAACTATCTATTTTTTAAAAGGGGGAACTGTAATGATTACTAACGAAGAAATAATGCAAAAAAACGAAGAAATAATGCAAAAATCTGATGCATTGAATAATCTAATCTTAACCAAATGGCTTAAACAAGAGTTCCTTACATTTGAATGGTTTTTTACGCTGTTTGTAGTGCTTGTTTGTTATTTATTATTTTTTTATCTTGTAGACAAAAAACGAATAGTGGAGATTTTGTTATATGGTTCTTTGGTGGCAGTGGCATATGTAGTTTACGATTCAATTGGAATGTTTTTTGGTTTTTGGGCAGTAAAAATTGCTATATCTCCTGTTTATCCGAATTTTTTCGGAAGTAGCTTAACGGTTGCACCATTAATTGCTATGATTTTATACCAGTACAAGTCTCCTTGGGATAGTTTTTTGCGTTGGAGCATACTGTTTTCAGGGTTATTGATATTTGGACATTATGGCTTCTTACTATCCAAGATGGGAATTTTTGTTTACCTAAAGCCTTATGCAAAAATAATTGACCTTTGTTCTTTTTTATCTGTTATTATTGTCCCTCGTGGAATTATGATCTTACTTCTGAAAAAAGAAGCACAAAAGGGAAATATAAGCGCGGAAAATTCATTATCAAAACTTATATACAAACAGATTCAAAGAAATAATAATTAAAATAGTCAGTGCGCCTTATAAAACGGCTTTTTAGTTTTAAGTTCAATTCTTCACAATATTCACATTAACAAACATCCAGTTTTTTTAAAAAGTCTTATTCAAGAAAATGGCCCGTTTGTTGAATAAAAGCCCACACTCTTTATGTAAAACCTGAATTTTGAAATTTTAGATGGATTTAAATTTATAAAACTTGTGATAATGATAAAGTAATCCCTATTTATAAAAGTGTTTGCTCTTGTTGGAAAAAGGCATTTTTTTGACGAGTTTCTTCTATCTTTAATTAGAAATACAAACCATTCGGCAAAAGCAAATTAATGCTCGGGTCGAGTTTTTGTCCATTGAGAGAAATACATGCGGGCTCGGGCACCCACTTTGTGGATATCGAGTCCGCTAAAATTAATTAATTAAAACTAACCAAAAAGTTGTAGTTGTGAACGAAAATAATGCTGGTTTTTCCACTAACTTATTAATGGAGATCAGTATTTTTTCTTTGTATTTCTCATTTTCCTACTCCTGAAATCGTCTATATCAAGGGATCTTAATTTTAATACGAAATATCTTAATAAAAGCTTACAAGTACATCAGGATTGCAGGGTTCACAATATTATAAACAAAATCTCACAGAGTTAAAATTTCGGCATAGCTTCAACAGCATCCGCCAAGTCGCTATATGAATCTCTTAAATATCTTGCTGTGGTCGAAATATTACTATGACCGGCCAATCTCCTTACTTTTTCAATGTCATTATTCGTTGCTTTTAACATCCACTTACAAAATGTATGCCTAAACATATGGGGTGTTAATTTTTTCTTCGGTAAACTGTAACTTTCAATCATGGTCTGGATCCCACGAACCGTAAATTTAGATGAACGCTGGCTGTAGAACACATAAGGTGAATCTTCTACATGCGCTTTCTTGTTTGACATCTCTCCTCTAAAAATTAACCAATCGTACAGTTCCTGCCACAAGGTATTTGAAATGGGCACCGTCCGGAGCTTCCGTCCTTTCCCAATTATCCGAATACGTCTTAACTCTAAATCAAGATCAGTTAGTTTTAAGTTTGATAGTTCATCAACCCTAGGACCAGCATAGGTTAATAAATAAATAATCGCTCGATCCCGGCGATACTTTTCTTCGGGATCTACTCCTCTACTTTTGATCGGTGTCTTTCTCACACGATTCAATAAATCTTCAAACTCTTCTTCTGTCAGCCACATAATATTTTCAGAATCCCCATCAGCCGACTTGATATCCTGAATTTCATCCATCGGGTTATGCTGCAGCTTTTTATGTTTAACAGCCCAGGAATAAAAGCTGCGCAAAGCACAGACAAAAAAAGAGGTGACTCGAAAATGCAGTTGATCAACAACCATTTGAGTCAGCCTCTTTTTTATGCGCTTTTCTTTATACTCAAATTTACTCTTTTCTTAATACCTCCCATATGATTAAGGATTAAACACAACAGAGAGAGAATAGATAATAATGTAAAGCTTATAAAATAATGGCCAGTTACATCTTTTGTGAATCCAATGATAATGGGAGGAAAGAAACCTCCGATTCCTCCAACTGCGCCGACAATACCTGTTACCGATCCTATATTATCTGATGAGACTTCAGGTACCATCTTAAAAACTGCTCCATTTCCGATCCCAAACAAAATGGCGATTAACAGACAACTAACACTGAAGAGAATAAAATTTCCCATCGAAAAAGCGATAACCAATCCACATAACAATACGCCACTAAAAACAATGGTTAACAATCTTTTTGCTCCAAACTGATCGGATAGATACCCACCAACCGGACGTATAAACGTAGCTAATACAACGAACCCTGCTGTTTTTATTCCAGCATCAAGGGCCGTAATGTGATACAGGTCATTCAACAAAGTAGGTAAATAAATACTAAAAGTAACAAAACCTCCAAAGGTAAGGCAATAATAAATAGATAATAACCAAGTTTCTTTAAATTTTAATACGGACAATGCTTCCTTTAAAGTCTTGGTCTCGCTTAGTCTTTGGCCATCTTGAGTTCCTATCCAAAAGATAATGGACATAACCCCCAATGCAAATGCAAGGCTCCAAAATACCCACTCCAAACCATATGATGTAAAAATCATCGGAATGAAAAAACTAGCCACTGCCGATCCCAAATTTCCCATACCCGCAATTCCTAAAATGAAACCTTGTTTTTCTGGTGGAAACCATCTAGAAACATAGGTAATGGAAACAGCAAACGTTGTTCCTGCCATACCAATAAAAAATGCCCAAAACAACATCATGGCATAAGAATGAGCAAAACCAGCTCCAACCATCGGTAAGACAAGAAGTAATATGGTTAAAGCATATATCTGTCTACCACCATATCGATCGGTTAAAATTCACATAGGAATACGCATCAAAGAACCTAACAGAACAGGTGTAGCGATTAGAATGCTTTTTTCTAGAGCACTTAATTGGTACATTTTTTGAATTTCCGTAGCGATTGGTGCAAAGACCGACCAAACTGTAAAACAAACAATCATCGATAAAGTTGATAAAATTAGTACTGATGCTCGACCCTTCTGTTTCACCATACCAGCTCACCTTTCATTTCTCTTGATATTAAAGGAAAATTCATTCCTTGACTTTTTAACTCTTTTTCCAGCATTTTTGATGCTATGCGATCAAGCTGCTTTCCATTAAACAGCTGGATATATGAACAACATTCACTTCCATTCCAAGGTTTAGCAACCCTCTGGCAGCTTCTAAACCTAGCAATCCGACGCCAATTACTACTGCTTTTCTATATTGTTTCGATGTTTCAATCATTTTTTGGCAATCTTCAATTGTTCGGAATGTGATAACCCCTTCTTTATCAATACCAGGAATAGGAATAAGAAACGGAACCTGTCCCTATAATGAGTGTGTCATACGGCACTTCTCTTTTTTTGTCTATTTTTACAATCTTTTTCTCTATGTCAATTTGTACAACTGCTTCTCCTGTGAAGAGTTGTATATTCTGCTCTTCATACCAATCACGATCATTTATCGTAATATTCTAAAACGATGTGCTGCCCTGCAGTAATCGACAATATGATGCGATTATAATTAACATTCGGTTCGCTTCCAAAACAGTAATGGCAAATAGATCGGGAGCATTCTCTAAAATCTCCTCGATGCAACGCATACCCGCCATTCCATTCCCAACTAATACTAACTTTTGTTTATCCATTCTAAAACCTCCAGCAAGTTAAAAAAGATGATGGCTAAAACATACCTTCTATCCTAGTATTTCATAAAATCTATTAAAAGAAATGAATCATGTCATATATCCTCACATAAAAATAATCGGAGGAAAACCCGATCTTCTTTTTGAGGGGAGGCATTAAAATGCTGTCAAAACATAACATTGAGGGCCATGACCATCCTAAAAGAAGTCTAAATTAAACTCGACGGGAATGAAAATAGAAAAAAACCCATGTTTCAACAATGTTTAAAACATGGGTTTGTCTACGTTCTTAAACGATTTTGATAATCGTTATTGTATTTTATTATTAAAGATTACTTTCTCCACATCATGCCTGACAGTTTTGTGACCACTCTTAATACCTTTTCCAATTGCTATAAGCATAACGTCCAAATACCTCTCAGAAATATGCAATGCCGACTTAAGCTGTTGGGAATCATACCCTGACATTGTAATTGTTTCAAGACCCGCTTCATTAGCCAGTAAAATTAATGACATGGAAGCCAGGCTTGCATCTCTTGTTAATTCGATGCTTAAATCTTCTTTTGATTTATTTGCATAATAACTTATTGCAGCACCTGCCAAATAATCTCTTAGTGTTGCATCAAAAAAACCTGCCTGAAATCCTTCTTCATGTATCTTTATGATATTTTCTTTCTCAAAAGCATGGTAATCCCCAAGTATCACAATTAATGTGGATGCTTCTGTCACTTGTTGTTGATCAAAGGCTATCGGTAACAACAAATCTCGCAGATGAGCATCGTCTATGACTAAGTATCGCGTTGCTTGTATATTATTTCCGTTAGGCGACTTACTAGCACTTTCAATCAATGATGTTACCGTTTCTGAACTGACTTTATAGTTTGAATCATAATGCCTAACGGAACGTCTTTTTTCCAAAATATCCTTTACACTCATGGTATCCACTCCAAATTTTTTTTTTGCTACAACACCGATTATAATAGACACTAAACTAAGAGAAAATAACGCACATTAATGTGGCATAGCCACTTTTTAGTGCCTATTAGGCTTAAACATAATATACGAGGGGGAATAAAGGGTGGGGAGTCAAAACACTGGAATTAATATTTTCATGAATACAGTAGGAGGAAAGTGGAAATGTCTAATCCTCTATTTCTTGAGCCAAAAATCAATGCGGACAAAAGAATTTTATGAAAGAATCCCAGCAATTACACAAAAAGTTTTGACTGATCAATTAAAGCAGTTAGAAAAAGATGGGATAGTCCGAAGAGAAGTATTTAAGGAATTACCTCCAAAAGTAGAGTACAGCTTAACGGAGTTAGGTGAATCATTTGTACCAGTTTTAAACACAATGTGTGAGTGGGGGAATAATTATGCGGTTGTAAGAGAGATAGATCGAGATGAGGAAATTTGTTGTCATTATAGTTAAATCTAATTTTTATAAATTGTAAAGATTTATTCAAGTCGATTAATCTTTAACTAAACTCAAATCCTCATTATAATATAAATATCCATTTTCATTTTTAATACCTTGTTCAACAATCTAGCCCAATACACAAAGAATGAGCGCACTTCTTTTTAAAGAAATGCGCCCTTTAGCTGAATACTAAAATGTCGTTATTTATTCAACTTTACTTCCTATTAAGATGTTCAATCTCAAGTTCACATAGGAATTTTGGGATTCTTTTACCTAATTTCGGCTCTTTTAATTTCGCAGCTGGATTCTTCGTAATATAGCCTTCTTCATGTGTCCATTTGAATAGTGATTTAATGCAACGAACCCTGTGTCCTAAACTGGATGACTTTAAATGATCTCCTGCCTTTACTAGATACTCTTTTAGTTTCTCAGTAGTCAACTCACCCATGTCAATATCGCCGAAAAATCGTAATAATAGGTTTTATTGAAAACAATATGTTTTTAATGTAAGTAGAGAATATCCCTCAATTTTTTTATCTTGTTGATACTTTTCCCACGCTTCTGATAATAACATTATTCTTTCACTCTCCTATTGTTTAAATCAATTAATCTAGATTCTATTATGTTCAAGGAGAGTCTTATTCATACGTAGGTTATTCCGCAATCGCAGACAATAACAAATTACCGAGCCATGAGAACACTTGCAATACAAGAAAAAGGACACTTTCTTTACTCAAGGAAAGCGCACAATTCTGGAATAACTTCTGAGCTTCTATTACTGATTTAACACAATAGCGGCTACTCCACGGCAGCAGTTTCTAGTATCGTTTCCCGTTTAGCTAAATAACCAGAACCCGTTATTTATGGTACGGTTCACCTTCCTCGATATTTTTAAATTCCTGGTTTTCAACAATATCTCTATCTTGGACAATGCTTGATGTATTTACTATAAACTTACTATAAACCTTGTCATAAAGCTTGATAGCACAATAGCCAAGCAATCCCCCAGAGGTGTTTAGTATTAGGTCATCCACATCAAAAATTCCGATAGAAAAAACAACCTGGAAGCATTCCAAGTATAAACTTAAACTCAAAGATAGAGCTAATACGCCTATGAATGACATCCCTTTATTTTTAGACAATAATACAAGAACCATTCCAAATGGTATGAACAATGCGATATTCCCAACCAAATTACTTAAATCATGCCACGATAGACTCTGACTATTAATGAATATTGTTTTAAACGGGATAAAATTACCTCTTTGCAATTGGTACATGAGATTATCAGGGTTCCCAAGATTCCTCTGAAGTTGATGCCAGAGAAAGGTCATATCTCTCCAGCGGAACTTAAATAGAATGATTCTAAGTAATGCGTACATATAAAAGACAAATAGTGCTAGTACAATAATTCTGTTCATTAATTTCGTTTTTTTCATTCCGCCATCCTTACCTCCTTGAGATTAGTATGTGTTGTTCTGGGAAACACTGTCACAATTACACCATCCATATTGTTGCCTGATATCTCCCAACGAAGATTGGAAGGCACATGAATGGTCGTATCTTTGGTTACAGGGTAATAAGAGATCTCATATTTTTCACAATGTATAGTAGTTGAAATGGACTTTTGTTCTTTTAGGAAATCCAAATATTCTTCTAAAGAAAAATTCTTTTCCTCCATAATCACACTGTGCGGCAATCCAACATAGCGAATATGCCAAGGTTCATACTGAATGCCTGTGATTGCCGTTTTGTCCTTTGGATAGCGTATAATAAAGCCGTATTTCCAAGCATTTTTTTCTATCCACTTACCTTCAGGTGCCTCATTCATTTTCATTTGGGTAGATCCTACATCAAGCGATAAACCCAAATTGTGTTCGCTATGGCCTGCAGGCAAGGCATAGTCAGACCCCATTTCTTGATAAAGTACATTTTGCTCATCAAAGTCTCGAAAGCCACTATTAATTGAAAAATGGCGAACCCCCTCTTTTTCAGCAGCAACTATCATCTCCGAAAATTCACGGGCGACATCCTCTGACAATTCAATTTTGGTATCAAGCAATTCGTATCCCTTTTTCAATTCTTTGTGAGTAAATAAATTTACAACATCTGATTTTATACTCTCATGGTGAATAGGATATTCATTATTAACCAAGAGTAAATTTCCTTGAAAGACCTGTTCTTTTGTAATCTCTATCGTTTGGAAACCTTCAGAGGTCTCGCTATTATCTAAATGATCATTGTTATTTTTTTCATATCTTTGAACCTCTACTTTATCTTGAATAGACGGTTCTTTATTGACAAATGCAAAACTCAGACATAATACTAAAAACAATAAAAATCCCCACTTCTTCATTTCAAGTTCCTCCTTATTCTTATAGATACTAGAATAGGAAAAACTTTTTAAAAAAAGAGTAGGGTAAAATTTAAATTTTTCTTAAATCCTTTATGAAATTTTTAAACTTGGTCAATTGTAACACTTTCCTGCGGTAAACGAACTTCAAATACAGTACGTATTAAACTACTTTCGGCCGTAATCGTTCCATTATGTTGCTCCACAATATTCTTTGCAATGAATAAACCAAGACCTGTGCTATCTTCTTGATGAGTTCGTGCTTTGTCACCGGTATAAAACATATCAAAAAGATATGGAAGTTCATTCGGAGGAATACTATCTCCATAATTAATAACCTGAACAACCACTTCTCCTGCATCAACAAACCCGTTAATATCTACAAACTGACCATCATATCCATAACGATTTGCATTGGTTAAAAGATTTTCAAACACACGAGCTAATAACTCACCATCACCAAAAATAGGTAAATGGGGAGGAATATTCATTCGGGCTATCAAATGATTTTTTTCGAAGATAGGATATAATTCTTCCTTTAATTGATTAAGAAGGTCAGATAAATCAATTTGCTTTTTATCTACTGGCAACATGCCATAGTTCATTCGCGTTATTTCGAATAATTCATCAATAAGTCGTTCTAATCGCTGAGATTTAGTAAAGGCAATCGTTAAAAAATGTCTGACTTGTTCTTTAGTCAACTTCTCATCCTTAAGGATTAAATCTAAATAACCTAAAACAGAAGTTAGGGGAGTACGCAAATCATGAGCCAAATTTACAACTAACTGTTCTTTACTGTTTTCTGAAAAATCGCCTCTTTGTATGGCTTCTTCTAATTTTTCACTTGCCAGATTAATTGCTTGTGCAATATCTCCAAATTCATCATTTGATTGGATATAAACCCGATGTTTAAAGTTGCCACGAGCGAGATAATGAATTCCGTTTGATATTTCATTGAAATAGGTAGAATAGGGCTTAGTGAGTAAATAGAAAAACAATATCGAAAGTGAGATAAATAGCATTAAAAAGAAGTTAAAGTCTCCAATACTGTCTATGAATTGACGAAGTTGGGCCAAGGGGTCACCACGACGAACCATCGTATGATAATAAAGCTGTAGTCCTTTAAAAATTAAGTAAGTTATAATACCACCCAGAATCATACTTAAACCAAATAATACGATTATTTTGGAGCGAAAACTGCGTATAAATTTAGCCATTGAATGTATACCCCACTCCCCAAACAGTTTTGATTAACTTGTTTTTTCTCTTATCTTCTCCGAGTTTTTTCCGTAAGGTTCGAATATGCACCATTACCGTATTACCACCTTCAAAGTATGCATCACCCCAAACCTGCTGAAAAATATTTTCTACACTATAAACTTTCTTTGGATGACTGGCTAATAAATACAAAATATCAAACTCTTTCGGCGTTAGCTCGATGTTTTCACCATAAAGCAAAACTGTACGTTGATCAGGAGAAATCACTATTTCACCAAATTCCAAGATAGCTTTATTATCATCTACTTTGGGTTGATTCAACTTCATAAAGCGCCGCAATTGAGCATTCACACGTGCAACCAATTCAATAGGGGTAAATGGTTTAGTTATATAATCATCTGCTCCAATCACTAGTCCATGTACCTTATCGAAATCAGAAGTTTTCGCACTCAAAAAAATGATAGGCATATTATATTGTTCACGAATCTGACGGGTTACTTCATACCCATCCATTTTCGGCATCATAATATCCAAAATTAGCAAATCAATTGATTGAGTCTGGATAACATGTATGGCTTCTTGCCCATCAGGTACTTTAATGACATTGTATCCTTCTTTTTCTAGATGGATTGCAAGCAGATCAGCTATCTCCTCCTCATCATCAGCAATTAAAATCGATATACGTTTCATCTATTCCACTCCTATATCAAGTTACATTCGGGTATTTTTTATTTATCATCAAACCTTACAAAGCTGCACCCTTTAAAAAAATTCGATGTTTTTGGTGGGGATACCTTATCAGCAGAATCTTAACTAACATGGTATAATTTAGAGCTTGTATTTTATTTTCTATTATTTCCTTTTTTTATTCAAGAATATGGCCCGTTTGTCGAATAAGCATCCGTTCCATAACTCTTGGGTCGTGGCACCTAATGCCCATGCCGAAGGAAATGGTACAACCGCAAGTGGCAATTCTTCCCATGCAGAGGGAGATAGTACAGAAGCAAGTGGATTTGCGGCCCATTCCCAAGGAACAGGTACAATGGCCAGTGGGGATTCTTCACACGCTGAGGGTAACGGTACAAGGGCAAGTGGCAATTCTTCACATGCCGAAGGATCAGGTACAGTGGCCAGTGGGGAGTTATCTCATACTGAATGTCTCCTTACCTCAACAAATGGTTTCGAAGGAGCCCATATTATGGGTAAAAATGGCGCTGTTAACAACGTAGATGGTGACCCAACTTATTCGTGGAATGTAGCTTTCGGAGCAGTTCCGTATGATGTTACAGGCCTAGTTGGAAAACTTCTGAATAACGGTAATATGTTCGTAGACGGAGCGTATTTAACTCCGGCGGGTGATTATGCAGAGATGTTTGAAACAGCCGATGGAAACTCGATTGATGCTGGCTATTTTGTTACTGTATCGAAAGAAGACAAGATTCGAAAAGCCACTTCAAACGATTCATTTATTTTGGAATAACAAGTGCAACACCAAGTCTCCTTGGAAATAGTGGTGGCTTACGGTGGCAAGGTAAATACCTGACTGATGAATGGAGACGGAGAAAATATCATGAAGTCACCATTCCAGCTCAAAAAGACGTAGAAGGAAATGTAATTACTCCAGAAAGAAAAATAATGCAGCCTATGCTTAATCCAGAATGGAATCCTCATGAAGAGTATATATCTCGTGTAAATCGTCCGGAATGGGTAGCTGTCGGATTAATTGGTCAAGTACTGGTTCGAGATGATGGGACTTGTGAAACTCATGGATATTGCTGGTCGAATGATGATGGAATTGCAACAAAAGCAGAGAAAGGATACTTTGTATTAAAACGTACAGGACCAAATCAAATCTTGATTTTGGCTAAGTAATAATTCGAATATAACTAAGAAAAACGATAATATGAGTAAAAGGCGAATTGAAAGATACTAGTTTGCCTTTTTTATATAACTGTCCTTTTCGAAATTGTCTTCTAATAAAAAACCGAATTCAAATGTAACTCATGATAAAAAACCCTTCGTCCTAACTGGAACGAAGGGTGGTTACTAAAGATTCTTGCAGCTTATCTTTTAATACACATCACGTTGATAACGCCCTTGCTTCTGCATATCTTTTAAATACGCTTCTGCTTCATCACGGCTCATTGAACCTTCTTTTTCAATTACGCTAATAAGCGTTTCATGGACGTCTTTCGCCATATATTCCTTATCTCCACACACATAGAAATAAGCACCTTTTTGAAGCCATTCGAACAGTTCTTTACTATGTTCTTGCATTTTATGCTGAACATAGACTTTTTGAGCTCCGTCGCGAGAGAAGGCCGTATCTAATTTGGAAAGTACCCCATCTTGCTGAAATTGTTCCAACTCTTCTTGATAAAGGAAATCAGAAGCTGCATGCTGGTCTCCAAAAAATAGCCATGACCGGCCTGTTCCTTTATTCACTGCACGCTCTTGTATAAATGAACGGAATGGTGCAATACCGGTCCCAGGTCCGACCATAATAATATCTATATTATGAGACTCTGGCAGATAAAAATGTTTATTTGCTTGAATAAAGACTGGAAGCGTATCTCCTTCATTTACACGTTCAGCACATAATACAGAGCAAACCCCTTTACGCTCGCGGCCATTAGCATTGTAGCGCACAGCACCGATGGTTAAATGAACTTCATCTGGATTAGCTGCAATGCTGCTTGCAATCGAATAGAGGCGCGGCGTCATTTTTCTTAAGATAGAGACGATTTCCTGAGCAGTAGCTTTCCATGGAGCGAATTCACGTAACATATCAAGCAAATCTCGCCCATAGCAATATTCTTTCAATTGAGCTGTATTTTCAACCAAGAGAAGCTTTTGTAACTCTTCGTTTTCTGTAAAGGCAGCTGCCTGCTGTAAAACCTTTTTTGATAGTAGTGTAATTTCAAAATAGGTGGTTAGCGCTTCCTTCAGTGGAAGTGTCTCACCTTGCTTATTGATCGTTACAAACGCTTCTTCATCCCAGTGCATTTCATCAAGAAGGGAAGCCACGAGTTCTGGATCATTTGAAGGGATAATGCCAAGGGCATCACCTGGCACATAAGAAAGGCCTGATCCTTCTAGTGATAACTCAATATGCCTTGTTTCTTTACTAGAGCCTGCCCCATTTATATTAATGTTTTTAAGAATTTTTGCTTGATACGGATTTGTTCGTGAAAATGTTGTTTGAACAAGTTTGTCTTTTTGGGCAGTTTTAGTGTTATCCAAAGTATTTTGCATGGTTCTTAACCTCCAAAAGTAATATATACATTTTAACATTGATTTGGGAAATCTGATGTGTATTTTTTCACAATTTTCTTCCCAATTTCTAGTGAATTTACCCATCAAAAGGATCAGATCTTTTAATTGAAAGCTTTATAAAATAAAGTTTGCAAAAATATATAAAATGACAATACTAATTAAAATCGTAATATTTGATATAGTAGCGATTAAACGGGTGCTGCTGGTGCTGTATTTAAATTCAACTGCAAATGTTAAGGCGGATGCTGCAACAGGTAGTAATAAACCGATCAAAATTGTAAATCGATACATCTGATTGTACGGAAGGATATAGTATAAACCTAATCCAAAAAGTAGACCTAAACCATATCGGAAGGTTAAATATTTCAACATTGGTTTAATCAATTGTTTGTCAAATTTAAAATTCAAATAGAGCCCTAATAATAATAATGATAACGGCATATTGGCACCAGAGATTGTACTTGCAACATGAATGATCGTATCAGGTAAATGGAGGTGGTTAAAATTTAAAAGACTAGCCATAAGATACGTCATTAACGGAATAGACTTGGCAAGTTTTTTTAGAATTTCTAATGGTTTAAGCCTAAGTCCTTCTGCTGAAAAATAACTTCCTAAAATATAGGCAATTCCAAAAACGACAAATGATGTTCCGACATCAAACATACTAAAATATGTTAATCCATCCATACCCCAAATTGCATAAACTAAAGGAAATGCAAATAAGCCAACATTAAATCCGGAAGAAAGCATCAGAAAAGAACCTTTCAGTTCTCTTTCCTCATTTTTAAAAACTAAGAAACCTAGACTTGCTGCTATGATTCCATAAACAAGTACGATAACTGGTAACAAAATTAAAGAAGTTTCTATTTTTACAGAATCGAATGTGACAAGAACTAAGGCAGGAAGGGTAATTTTAAAAATAATTTTTGAAATGACTACTCCATCTTTTTCTTGTAAAATATTTAAACGTTTTAATAGATACCCAAGGGCAATGATAATAATAATAGAAAGAAATTCCTGATTCATTAAAAAAATACGCTCCTCTATGAAGTATCTAAATTTGAGTTTCTGTAAGTAAGTATACGTGATAAATTCATCAAGTCATTTCATCAAGATGACGTCTCTGTCTAATAATGAATAGAAGAGTGTTGGCTGAGTCAACACTCTAATTAAAAATAACTTGTTTAAAAAGCCTCCTAAATTGCTCCCGATCTTCTGTTGTAAAAGGCTTGGGTCCCTTTGTTCGCTTACCGCTTTTTCGAGCCATTGCACTTAAATACCGTGTTTGTAATAATTCGTCAATGTTTTCATTTGTATAGCTAAACCCTTTATGGTGAAGAACTGTACATCCTTTTGCTAAACCTAGCGATGCAAGTCCGTAATCTTGCGTAACAATAATATCTCCTGATTCAGCTAACTTCATAATCCGATAATCAGCAGCATCTGCTCCTGAATCAACATAAATGATTTCCACTCCTGAAGGTTGTTCCGCATTAGAATAATGAGAAAAGCTCGTAACAAGGACAACAGGAATTTCTGCATTTCTTCCTTCAGAAATAATAATATCTTTTACCGGACAAGCATCTGCATCCACATAAATTTTCATCTTTATCTCCCCTGTAAAAAAGTTCGAATTAATAGTGATACTATTGCTAAATTGCGCTTTTGTCAAACCATGTAAGCACAAGGACGGTGCTGCAAAGTGCCTGACCCCCAGTATGTTCGTTTCCCAAGTCTAGCATTTACTAAACTTTTTATAAAAACCTTTGTAGTGAAAGCCCTACGTCAAACCTCGACTTATTTTTGGTCGGCAATAACCTTATGAAATCGTTAACCATTACAGATTAAGATGATAAAAAAATTACAAAAAAGTCTAAAAATTTCACAAGTTAAAAAATTAGAATATTCCGTATAATTAAGTTGTCTCGGAATGTTAACGCTTACACATAGGGATGAGGAGGCGTACGGTAAGTTCGATAAGTTCAAATAAAAGGAGGTATAAAATGTCTAAATCAGCTAAAAGTTTAAGAAAACTTATTTGGTCTTCACTTGTATCAAGTATTGCTACCGTATCCATTGTCGGCGGGGCATTCGCCGCGTCACCGAGCCAGTCTACCAATGCTGTTCCGTCAGATGCCTCGTCACTGTTACCCTGGATGGATACGTCA
The DNA here is from genome assembly GCF_018613205.1 of Bacillus sp. ISL-46. Lineage (NCBI taxonomy): Bacteria > Bacillati > Bacillota > Bacilli > Caryophanales > Bacillaceae > Bacillus > Bacillus sp. ISL-46. The sequence continues at coordinate 146,853 of NZ_JAGGQR010000038.1, read as the reverse complement.
CTTGCTCCTGAGGCACGTTCGGAACTTCTACTCGACGCAATGACACTGGACCAGAAGATCCAACAGCTTGCCGGGGCTCGCGGAGTAATTCCTGAGCTTCCGCAATGTGGTAGCCCTAGTCGGCACATCCCCGGCATTCCTGAGCTAGAGATCCCGACGTTCCGGATCACGAATGGTCCCGTCGGTCTTGGCGGCGGTGATTGCAGCCCGCAGGATAAGGCCACTGCTCTGCCAGTTGCGCTTGGACTTGCGGCCAGTTTCGATCCTAGCCTCGCATATGACTTTGGTAACTTGATGGGCGGAGAGGCGCGCACGCTAGGCCTGCACGAGCTCGAAGCACCAGGTATCAATCTCGCACGTTTGGGCGAGAACGGTCGTAATTTCGAGTACATGGGTGAGGACCCTTACCTCGCAGGTGTTCTAGCTTCGAAAGAAATTCAGGGAATTCAAGACAACGACATCATCGCGATGTCGAAGCATTACGTACTTAATGATCAGGAACAGAACCGAGGAACTGTTAACGTAAACATCGCCGAGAATGTACTTCACGAACTCTACCTGTTGCCGTTTGAGATGTCAGTCAAAGATGGCAACGTTGGCTCAATCATGTGCTCGTACAACCGGGTGGCTGGTATCTACTCATGCGAAAATGAGTATTTGCTGAACACGGTCCTACGTGATCAGTGGGGCTTTAAGGGCTACGTCCAGTCTGACTTTGGCGCTACACATTCAACTGCACCTGCGTTAAACGCCGGCTTGGATTTAGAAATGCAAAACGCCAGGTTCTTCACAAACGTAGACATCAAGGCTGCACTTGACAACAAGAGCCTAACGATGGAAACAATCGACCAAGCACTTAATCGTCGATACGTACAAATGTTCAAATATGGCATATTCGACCGTCCCATCGTTCGAGGTACCATCGACGCTGAGACCAACGGTTCTAAATCCCGCGAAATTGCCGAGCAGACAGCCGTCTTGCTAAAGAACGAGGGTAACCTGTTGCCACTAAACTCTTCCGTACATTCAATCGCCTTAATTGGCAAGACGACATACGTCGACGCAGCCGTCGCCGGTGGTGGAGGCAGCTCACGGGTAAGTCCGCTTTACACGGTTTCACCGCTTCAGGGTTTGCAGAACACTTTAACAAAACTAGGTTCAGATGCAACCATTACCAAAGTGACTGTTGCTAATGACAATAGCAACCTCGACGCGGCTGTTGCTGCAGCGAAGGATGCCGACGTTGTCATCCTTATGGCTGGTGTCTTAACCTCTGAGGGTCGAGATCGCCCAAGTCTGTCTCTACCTGACAACCAGGACGTATTGATAACAGCCGTTACCGCAGCAAACAAGAAAACCGCACTCGTGCTCAAAGATGGCGATCCCGTTCTCATGCCTTGGGTTAACGAGGTTCCAGCAATACTTGAAGCATGGAATCCAGGCCAGAAGGACGGCAATGTTGTTGCCCATTTGTTATTCGGTCTCGTAAACCCATCCGGTAAGCTTCCGGTAACCTATCCAGTAGCAAAAGCGGACACGCCAACTAGCACCGCCGACCGCTACCCTGGAGTTAATCAAGGAGTGTTAGATAGTACTGGCAGGGAGATTCCGCAAGTGTACTATTCGGAGGGTCTAGAAATGGGTTACCGCTGGTACGACTCCAAAGGTATCAAACCTCTTTTTGCATTTGGTCATGGTTTGTCCTACACCAACTTCGAGATTTCTAAGCTCGTTGTCACACCGGAGACCACTGATGGTACCAAGCCTATTAAGGTTGCGTTCTTCGTGAAGAACGCCGGAGACGTTGCCGGCGCTGAAGTGCCTCAGGTCTACTTAGGTCTGCCTGAAAATGCGAACCAGCCACCTAAACGCTTAGTTGGTTTTGAGAAAATCTGGCTAGAACCAGGTGAGAAGAAGCATGTCACAATTACCATCGACCCGTCAGCGTCTAACCACCCATTGTCCATTTGGGATGCCGATGCTGACGCGTGGAAAACTCTTGAAGGTACGTACGAGGTGAAAGTCGGTAACTCTTCTGACAAGGCCACGCTGACTGATTCCATTACGGTACGTCGCCAGCCGGGCACAACAAGTGAGGCTTCCATTACAATAGAGTAAAATGAAAAGCTGTTACTCTAGCTGTTGATAACTGTGATGAAATCCACAAATCATTTGATTTTTCATGAATGGTGCTATGGCGATTCATTTTGGCGAAAACTATTTTTATATAAAAGAGGGAGTTACCAAGTTAATTGGAAACTCCCTCTTTTATAATGTTTGTTATTAATAACCATTTTTTATTATATCGTTTCTAGTATGGACTCTTGAAGAATAAAAAAGAAAGATTCATAATCAAATGGGAGAAATTACAAACCTCCACAAGATTGGCTCGTCCCTTTTGCTTGTTTTTTTGTTTGTTCCGCTCCTGTTTCTGTTGTAACAGACTCATATCCATAACCTGTAGAACTAATTTCCAAGCTTTCTTCTTGATTCTTGTTTGTAAGATTTTTATCATTATTGTTCTTTTCCATTGTCCCCCTCCTTCCATATATATAAATTATCTGCAATAATTCGTTTTTTATTTAAATATTTCAACATACCTTTTGATAACTAAATATTTAATTACTAACTCCATTGGAAATAAACTCTAGTTCATCACTAGAGTTTAACGTGATCGAGCCATAACACCACGAACCAAAATATGGATCATGGTTCAATGACTTAATCGTTTTTTCACATCATCAAATGACGGCATGCCTTTTTGTGCACCGTTAAATCCAGCGCCAGCATCGAACAGGAACATTTTGTTGCTGACAAAGCTCAAGTACTTTCTTAACTGTTTCTGGTAGAATTTCTAACTGAACGATGAAATTTACCTTTAATATCAACACTATTTCAAATTAATTTGGCAAAACCGTATGGCGGAGTAAAGAAAAACACTGCATTAGAATGAATCTTCTAATGCAGTGTTTTATTGTTTTCTATTGCTACTTTTCAAATACACTACGTAACGGGGGTCAGGCACCAAATGTCATCTTATAATACAGCTAGTCCCTTGAACAGTTCCACAGCTGTTTCAATGAGATTGTCCCTGAAGTCAAATTCGTAACTGTGCAGGTTCGGATAATCTTCACCGTTTCCAATATAGGTGTAGGCACCTTTTGTGAGTTTCGTGTAGTGACCGAAATCTTCGGAACCGCGGAATGCTTCAGATAACTCCAACATCTGATGCCCATTTTGTTTGCAGACCTGACGAATCTTGTTAGAGCTTTCTTTGTGATTAGAAGTTTCCGGGAATTCATCCTGATATTCGAAGCTCACTTTCAATCCATACTTCTCAGCTTCAGTCTTCGCAAAACCCTCTAGATTCTTCTGAAGTCTGTCCAGTTCATCCTCGTAAAGTGCACGAATGGTCATTCGAAGAGCACCCCTGCTGGCATTGACACCGAATGCTTTTGCACCAATGTCTACCTGAACAACTGTACAGAGAACTAACCCCCTATTGTTTGCAGGATCAATGAATCCAGGAATGGCATCAATTACTTTCGCAATTGCAAAGGCTGGATTTATTCCCTTCTCTGGTTCACTGGCGTGAGAAGGAACACCTTCCATATAGATGGTCATACCCTTGGAAGCGCAATGCGCTGTTCCATCGATGACATATACGGTATTGTATTTAAGACCACTCATACTATGCCAAGCAAAGATCTCATCAATGCTATTTTCCTTTATGAAAACAGAACACTGTGCAGCACCATCACCTGTTTCCTCAGCGTGCTGAAACAGGAAGAAGACATTATTGTCACAACCCTTCTGGTCAATTTCCAGAGCAAAACCGCAAAGGGTTGCAGCATGTCCATCATGTCCACATTTATGAGAAACTCCAGGATATTGGGAACCGTATGGCAGATCAATCACTTCGTCTATTGGAAGAGCATCGAAGTCCGCGCGGAATGCGACGTTTCTTCTTCCCACTTTGGAACGATAGATGGCATAAAACCAAAGGCCTCTATCAACGATCTCAAGATTTGTGTTTGCTTTAAGAAAATTAATCAAATGCTGTTTCGTCCAAACTTCATGATTTGATAATTCTGGATGAGCATGGAGCTCATGACGAAGCTGAATCGCCAATTCAAGATTTTTCTTTTCCAATTTCATTGCCTCCTCTAATAAAAGGTAATCCCTGGCTGTTCTAATATATTACTAGAGAAATTCCAGCAATCATTTTTAATGTAAAATTTTTTTGTTAAGGAGTAAAAAAATTTTTACCACCTACCTTTTTTATAGGTTGTTTAATTATTGATCCAATTTATTGCCGTATGCACAGCGACAGCTACTCCCCATGGTATAACGCCTTCGTCTAAGACGACATTCGGATTATGAAGGGGATAATTGCGATCTCCTAATCCGTTGGCACCCGCCCACATAAACATCGTAGGAACAAGATTACTAATATAGGAAAAATCTTCTGTACCGGATAATGGTTCATTGTTAACTTCGAGGTTATTTTCACCAATAACTTCTTTTATATATGGTGACATTTGTTCGCATAATTCTGCATGATTATATAACGAAGGTGTTGATAGGGTTTCAAGCTGATAGGTACCACGCATCATTTTCACCGTTCCATCAATGATTTCTGGGATTCTCTTAAATAGATGGTCCCTAACTACAGGATTTAACGTACGTAAGGTTGCATCGAGATGTGCGGAATCAGGAATAATATTTGCAGCCGTACCGCCACCCATCTTCCCAACAACAAGAACGGCTCTTTCACTTGGATCTATTTCTTTACCCACTAACGTATTTAATTGGCTGTAGATTGCGTTGATAATCATCAATGGATCAATGGCTTTTTGAGGTTCAGAACTATGTCCGCCTTTTCCTTGTACTTTTAGGAAAAAGCCATCTAATGATGAAGCAGCAATGCCTGGTTTATATCCGAATTTCCCCACTTCCAAGCCTGGATCAACATGAAGGGCAAGTGCTGCATCTACTTTTGGATTTTCCATTAACCCATTGGCCACCATATCCTTCGCTCCAGCGCCAATTTCCTCAGCTGGTTGAAACATGATTTTGACCGTTCCGTTGATTTCATTTTCTCTTTCCTTTAATAACTTTGCTGTACCGAGCATGAATGTCGTATGGATATCATGACCACAAGCATGCATAAATTCATTCGTCGATTTAAACGGCAAATCGGTATTTTCCTTTATAGGTAAAGCATCCATGTCTCCTCTTAACAAAAGAGTTTTTCCATTTCCCTTGCCAATAGTTACAACTAATCCTGCTTTCCCGACCTTTTTGGGCTCGAGCCCCATACCTTTTAATGTTTCTTTCACGTATGCGACTGTATTTGGTAAGTCAAATCCAAGTTCAGGATTTTCGTGAAGATGTCTCCGGTGTTTGATTAGTTCATCCTTGATCTCAACTGCGCTTGATAAAGTGTTAGCCATGTTTATCGTCTTATTCATAAAAATACCCCTTTCCATTTTTTAAATTATGCTACATCTTCATCCAATGAATTTTTAGAAAATTTAGGCTTCAATTTAATGGAAACGAAGAACAATCCGAATTGAACAACAGAAAGCACAATTAAAACATATAGTAATAATTCATAGGAATGGTTCATATTAAATATCGCACCTGATACGATCGGAGTGATCGCTGCACCTAATGATATAAATATTGATACTACCCCATATTTTGCACCAAATTCTAGCTCACCAAAAAGCGCTCCAGTAAGATAAGCAGGTGAAACAGTTACAGCCGTTGCACCTATACCTGAAAAAACGGTATAAAGAATGGCAGGTAATAGAATGTTCCCTTTCATCAGGAATATAAAACTTACCAAACTTCCTGTAGAAATAATAAGTAAGGTGGTGAATAATCCTAACTTGTCAAATAAGCGCCCGACCAGCAGCTTTCCGATGATCACCATTGCCGAACCTATTGATAATAGCAATACCGCTGTTTTGGCTGTGGCACCTATATCTGCTAAATATGGGGCAAGATTGATCAGCATACTATTAACCACAATGCCACCTACTAAGACGGCTAAACAAAGAGTCCAAAATGACACTGACTTAAGTGCTTGTCCTTGAGTTGTACCTGTTAATACATTCTTTTTCGTAGGATGTAAAGTTTTTGCCTCACCTAATGGCATTAAACCTTTATCAGTTGGACTTAATCTAATTACAAATACTGCAAATGGGACTAATACTATACCTATTAAAATCCCTAGAACAAGATAGGCTGATCTCCATCCGTAGGCTGTAATGAGCCAGTTAACTAAAGGACTCAGGATGACACCGCCGAAACCAGTCCCTGATAACGCTATACCCAAACATAATCCACGTTTATTATTAAACCAATTTGTGATAAGAACGGATGTTGGGATCATTGCTCCACCTGATAGGGATGCACCCATAAGTACTGCAAATAAATAAAAATGAATTAGTTTTGTTGAAAATGAAAAGCCAACAAATGCACTAGCTCCTATTAAGATAAATAATGTTAAATATATCCTAATGTCCATCTTTTTCATTAGTTTACCTGCTATAGGGCCTACAACCATTGCAGCTAAAGCCATAATCGTATAATACGTCATAAACTGGGACCTTTCGAATCCGAGTTCATTGGTAACAGGCAGAGTAAATAGTGAAACTAAGTTAGCAATCGGAGCATAAATTAACATCATAATCAAAAAAGTTGCTACTACAATCCACCAACCATAAAAAATCTTCCCCTTGTTGTTCACAACATACCATCCCCTTTTTTAATATTGTTAGCTGTACTGCCCTAAATCTATTTTAACTAAAAATAAAATCCCTCCTTTGATTCTCTCCTTGTAAGCGCTTCCTAGTATCATCGGCCAAAAAGAGACATTTTTCTTATGATTTTTTATTATGCAAATTTTGTGCCAACTTATCTTTCTTTTTTTATTTTGTCTGATTTTTGCTGTTAAATCCTATTATTCTTTAACTTTCAGCACTATAAACTTTATAATTAAGTAATGATAAGAATGTACATATTGTAAAAAAATTTTTACAGTAATTTATACATATTATTTTTTGTATATCCTTTTAACCAATCTTTTCTCGGATCCAACGGTGGGTGTATTCGGGACTTTATCTTATTCTAAAGTGCTTCTTCCTAAATTTATCATTAATAAAAATAAATTGAGCTATAAACGAAAAAGCAAGATTTATAGAGGGACCTCATTGTAAGATAACGAAATGCCCTGCACAGAAAAAGCAGGGCATTTTGTTTTTTCTTAAGAAACTCTCCTACATTTTTATAACATCTATAAAAATGTAGTAAGACATTTATTTTATTACCTAAACTGAGATCCGTCAGCTATGTGCTACTGGATTTTTCCTATTTTCAATACCTAAGATACAGTTCATTCTATTAAGTTAATAAACTCATCTAAATCTGATGCATTCGGACAGACTCAAACTTTTTTCTCCTTTACTTGTCCGAATGAGACCTGCATTCAGACTGGATCCATAAAAAAAGAGAGAAGTGCGATTAATACACCTCTCCCTTTAACCTCTTAAATTGCTTATCAAAAAACTATCAATCTTTGACATACCTCTGAGCTTGACATTACCTGAGCACACTAGCTTCCTTAAAAATCCCCTTTTACAAACACCGTCTTAATGGCCGTAAAGAATTCTTTGGCTGCTTCTCCCTGTTCGCGGGAACCTGTACTTGATGCTTTCATTCCACCGAACGGAGCTTGGAGTTCTACACCAGCACTTTCTGCATTGATTCTTACGAGACCTGCTTCAATATCATCGACGAAGCTCAATAAAGAATTGATGTTGGATGTAAAGATAGAAGCACTTAGGCCATATTTTGTATCATTTGCAAGTTCAATCGCTTCTTCTAATGAATCAGCTTTGATTAACGCGATGACTGGGCCAAAGATCTCCTCCTGGGCAATAGCCATTTGTGGTGTTACATTTTCAAAGATAGCTGGAGTAATATAAAATCCGTTCTTATATTCTTCTCCTTGTAAAACTTCACCGCCCAAGATTAGGGTTGCCCCTTCTTTTCTACCAATTCCAATATATTTTTGTACAGTGTTAAACTGCGCTTCACTTGCACATGGCCCCATCCAAATACCATCTTGTAAGCCATTACCCACTGTAATTTTTTTGGTTTCTTGGATCAGTTTTTCTTTAAATTCATCATAAACTGCTTTTTCCACAATAACCCTGCTTGAAGCCGTACATTTTTGCCCGGTTGAGCGAAAGCCTCCACTGATTACACCTTCAACCGCCAAGTCAAGATTAGCATCCTTGGCGACGATAACTGGATTTTTCCCACCCATTTCCATTTGGAATTTAATTCCGCGCTCTGTTGCTGCTCTGGCTACATTTTTACCAACGCCTTCAGATCCGGTAAAGGTAATCGCATTTAATAGAGGATGTTCAATTAGCGCCTGACCGATAACAGACCCTGAACCCGTGATAAAGTTCAACACACCTTCAGGAAGACCGGCTTTCACCAAGCAATCTACTACCTTAGCCGCAGTCACTGCTCCTTCCGTCGCCGGTTTAAGTACAATCGTGTTACCATATACAAGGGCAGGTGCGATTTTCCAAATAGGAATAGCCACTGGAAAGTTCCATGGAGTAATGATCCCAACTACACCAAGCGGTGACCGTTTTGTAAACATCAATGCATCTTTATCAGTAGAAGGAATAACATCTCCTTCTTTACGCATACCCTCGCTTGCATAATAGCGAAGAATGGCTACACCTCTTGCAGTTTCTCCTTTTGCTTCTGGAAGTGTTTTGCCCATTTCTCTTGTCATCATTTCAGCCACATCGTCAAGATTTTCTTCCAAGATATTAGCTGCCTTAAAAAGTAATTGTCCTCTAGCCGCTTGACCAAGCTTTCGCCACACTTTTTTTGCCCGATGTGCAGATTCTACCGCTTTGTCCAAATCCTCTTTTGTAGAATTTTGTACATATCCTACGATTTCCTCTTTATTGGCAGGATTAATACTTTTAATTACTTCTTGTGAGGCAGATTCTACCCACTCGTTATTGATAAAATTTTTATATGTTTTTGTTTTGTATATTGTTTGCATCATTTACATCCCCTTTTCTGTGAAGATAGATTCGCAAATAAACTGTTTTTTGATTAGATGAGTTATGTAGGTTTGCTGATAAGCCGTGCTCCCACCAACTCCAAAAAACCTATTAGAAAGTTGGTCCGATCCTCCAAATGCCAAAATCGTGCTGTTTCAAAATTTCAGCTTTTGTCAATTTACCAGATGAAACTTTCGTAATTTCATCAAAAATTCTCTCACCTACAGAATCAATTGACTCTTTTCCTTCGATAACCGTTCCGGCATTCAAATCAATGTTTTCTGACATTCTTTCAAAAATACCAGTATTGGTTGAGATTTTAATTACCGGAGCAATCGGAGAACCAGTAGGAGTCCCTCTTCCCGTTGTAAAAAGAACAACTTGAGCTCCGCCGGCCACCATTCCTGTCATCTGTTCAATATCGTGTCCTGGGGTATCCATCCAAACCAGGCCTTTTTTTGTAGGAGGCTCGGCATAGTCAATAATTTCTTGTAATGGTTTGCTTCCTGCTTTCGTAGCGGCACCTAAGGATTTTTCCTCTAGTGTGCTAAGACCGCCCTTTTTGTTTCCAGGGCTCGGATTTCCTGTTCGGATATCCACCCCCATTTGAAGAGAGCGGTTTTCCATCGCATGAATGATTTGATATGCCTTTTGGGCAACTTTATCATCCACTGCCCGCTCTGCTAATAAATGCTCGGCTCCAATTAACTCTGTCGTTTCAGCTAAAATGGCGGTTCCACCACGCTCAATAATCATATCGCTGACAAATCCAACAGCAGGATTCGCAGATAAACCGGAACAAGCATCAGATCCGCCGCATTCCGTTCCAATGACTAGTTCGCTAATATCACATAACTCTCTCATTTGTGCAGAAGCATCCTGCACCATTTTAGCTGCGATCTTTGCTCCTTCTGCAATCGCGGATAATGTACCGCCATGGTCTTGAATTGAAACCACTACAACAGGTTTATTGGTTTTGGCTAATTCTCCTGCCACACTTCTAGCTTGGTGTGTTTCACAGCCGAGACCTAGCACAACGACTCCGTATACATTGGGATTTGCCCCCATACCTACATACGTACGAAAGGTTTGCTCGTAATCTACTCCAACTTGAGCACAGCCATGCTGATGAATGAACGATACCGTTCCCGAAACCAATTCTGTAATCTGTTTAGCTGCTTGGGTTGCACATGTAATCGTTGGTAAAATTAACACATGATTCCGAACCCCAACTCTTCCATCCGCTCTTCTATATCCCCAGAATTTGTTGTTTGTTATTTCCAACTTGGTCACCTCTTCCACGTATTCCTTCAATATTATGAATATGAACATGTACCCCTGGTTCAATATCTTGAATGGCCCTGCCAATCACTTCACCGTATTTTACGATATTCGCTTCTTTAGAGATCAGGCTGATGGCAAACTTATGACCAAACTCAATATCCTTTTGTACTTTTACTGATACACTCTTATCTTGGCAAGTGAGTGTTACGATTGCATTCGCCGGAATATATTCCAGTGCCGTTGCGACATTATCAATTGGTTTAATCATCACAGCATTATAATTTTTATCCATTTTGTAAAGGCTCCCTCATCAATTTATTAATAAAGAGCAGCATGCTTATTAACCGGTGCCTTCACCGGATTGCTTAACACTCCAATTTTAGGAATTTCAATTTCGATTAAATCGCCATCCTGCAGCGTAAATTCATTTGGTGGAACGATACAGGTACCGGTTAACAGGACGGTCCCATCAAAAATCTCATTATCTCTTAAAAGATAAGAAACTAATTCGTCATATTTTCTTTTTAATTGATTCGTGTTAGCAAACCCTTCCACTACCTTTTGGCCATGACGATAAATTCTGCAAATAATGTCAAGCTGGTAAGGGTCTTCTACTGCGTCTGCAAGCAGAAGTGCAGGGCCAATGGCACAGGAATGCTTCCATATTTTTGCCTGAGGAAGGTAGAGCGGGTTTTCTCCTTCAATATCCCGGGAACTCATATCATTTCCAATCGTGTAAGCCAGAATTTCTCCCGTTTTATTGATGACGAGTCCCAGTTCTGGTTCAGGGATCTGCCAATTGGAGTCACTGCGGATATACACTTCAGCATTAGGACCTACTAATCTAGCAGCGGTCGATTTCAGGAAAAGCTCTGGGCGGTCTGCGTCATACACTTTATCGTAAAACGTCGTCGCATCGAGCTTTCCAGCTGTTGCTTCATAATTTCGGGCTTCTTTACTTTTTTCATACGTGACACCTGCTGCCCATACTTCCGGCGCTACGATGGGCGGGAGCAAGGAAAGTTCCGCTAACTTCACCCTCTCCGGCTGTTCCGCTTTGATCACTTCTTGAATAAGGGACAAAGGAGTCTGCTTGGTAGTCTGCGCGTACGCCACTAGTTCCATAAAATCCTGATATGCAAGGGGGTAAACCTCAGATTGATTAGTTAAAGCTGCTAAAACCGGGGTTCCCTTTTCATTTTGGTACCGAATAACCCGCATAACTCATTCTCCTTTTTCTGCTGAGTTTTATGAAATTTAGATTTAATATTCCGTCAAATTACATTAATAGACTAGGTAACCCCAGGGAAATTACCGGGATAAATGTAATCAGCAATAACGCGATGATTAAAACAATGTAAAAAGGGATAACTTCTTTTAAAAATTCCTCTATCTTTACATTTGCTGTAGAACAAACTGTAAAAATGGCTGTTCCTAATGGCGGGGTAATCGTCCCGATTCCAATATTAAATAAGAAGACCATTCCTAAATGGACAGGATCAATTCCATAAGCCTGACCCATCGGTATAATCAGCGGCGTTAAAATAACAATGGCGACATTTCCTTCGATAAACATCCCTAGGATTAATAAAAAGACATTCAAGATTAACAGAAAAGCAATTGGTGTACTTACCATATTCGTTACATATTGAGTGGCAACATGCGGAATTCTTTCCCAAGTAAGAATCCAGCCAAAAGCAGAACCTGCAGCAATAATAATTAAAATAGAGGCAGCAGTGGAAACAGATTCTTTAAGCGCTTCTTTTAAATGTGGAAGTTTCATTTCTCGATAAAATAAAAATCCAATCAATAATGCATAGACGATCGCCACGGCTCCCGCTTCAGTAGGTGTAAAAACACCGATACGGATCCCGCCAATGATGATGACTGGCAGTAATAGGGCGAGAATGGCATTCTTCGAAGCAACGGCCACTTCTTTAGGCCGTGCCATTTTTTCTCTAGTGGGAAGATAACCCCTTTTTTTAGCAACGATATGAACGGCAATCATCATGAGCACACATGTCATCAAGCCAGGAACAACTCCAGCCATGAATAGCTTACCAATCGAAACATTTCCGATATAGCCATATAAGATCATACCAATCCCCGGGGGAATTAATGGTGTGATAAGGGACGATGCGCCAATGACAGATGCAGAAAAGCCAGGAGCGTATCCCTTTTTAATCATTTCGGGATGCATCATTTTCGCTTGCATCGCCGCATCTGCTAAACCAGATCCTGATAGTCCTCCCATGATCGTACTTAACACGACACTAACCTGAGCCATTCCTCCAGGAAGATGTCCGGTAATCACTTCAGCAAAATCGGCGATTCGGCGAGTAATTCCCGTATAGTTCATTAACACGCCGGCAACGACGAAGAAGGGGATAGCAAGAAGTGGGACAGATTCTATTCCGGCAATCATTCTTTGAGCGAGCAGCATTGGCTCTATATCTACAGAAAGTAAAAAATAGAGTAAACAGCTTCCGATGATCGCGTAGGCGACTGGAATACCTAACAAAAACAGCGTTAATAAGGAAATGGATGTAACCGCGACTGTCATAGTTTCGCCTCCTCCTGGGATGCAGTCTGATATCCTTTTATTTGCCCTTCATTGATTTTAACTTGTTGCTTCATCTTACCAATGCGAGAAATAATATGAATCGCCGAGAATATTCCACATAAAACCACAGCTACATCAATGTAGATATAACTAACTCTGAGTACAGGAGTTAATCTCGTTGCCGCCTGTGCTGTCAACTGACTACCTAAGTAAACAAAGACGAATAAACTAATAAAAGTAAGAACAATTTCCTTAAACAAATCGGCGATTCTCTTTATTGAGGGATTTAGTTTTTCTACAAAATACTCTATGCCAACATGTCCATTTTCTTTTTCGACAACACTTGCACCGAGAAAGGTAAACCAAACGAATAAAGCCAAGGTCATCTCTTCCGTCCATTGTAATGGTTCCCCTAATACAAACCGCATAAATACTCCGACGACAGAAACGCTAATAATTAAAACCAGGGAAATGGAGGCGAATATGCTATCTAAATTTACTATCCAACGACCAAGTTGTTTCACCATTTGTTCTTTCACCCCTTTAGTTGACTATGTATCCAATACGTTACAACCGGCATAATCCATTAATAAGGAACAAGGAGGTCATATAGTGGGATGGTAACGGTCATTCCATCCCACACACCCTATTATTCTTTAATAATCTTTTGAATCTTATCGTACAATCCAGGGCTCCACTCATCCATTTCTTTATATACAGCCTTAGTAGCTTCTTTGAAGGCTGCTTTGTCCGGCTCAACAATTTCTACCCCAGCATCTTTTAAGTCCTTCAGTACAGATACCTCTGATTCTTTCACTTTTTTCTCCATAAACTTACCAGATTCATCTCCAGTTTCCTTCAACACTTTCGCGACATCATCAGGCAGTGATTCCATATAAGACTGACCGGCGATCCACTGGATAATCATATTCGTATGTGCTGTTAAAGAAAGGAATTTCGCTTTCTCGTAAACTTTGGACCCAAGGATAACAGGAAGCGGGTTTTCCATTCCATCTATAACACCCTGAGCGATAGATGGATAAACCTCTCCAAGTGGCAGCGGAGTAGCCGTTGCCCCCATTTTCTCCATGATTTTAATCGCTAACGGATTACTCGGGACACGTACTTTAAGCCCTTTTAAATCCTTCGGTTCCTTCACTGGTTTCGTCGTGATTAATTGACGGTCGCCATATATCCATTTTGTCGTGACGATATGGATGCCTTCTTTTTGTAAATCCTTTTCTAAGCCTTTAAACCAATCGCTGTCCGTTACTTTAAACAAATCCTCATAGCTGTCAGTTAAATATGGTGCAGAAAGGACTCCTATATCTGGAACGTAGTCCATTAAAAAGCTGGCATCGGCAATATGAATAATATTGGCGCCTGTTTTCATCTGTTCAATAACATCCTGCTTTGAACCAAGCTGGGAACTAGGATAAAGCTCCACTTTAATTTTCCCCTTACTTTTTTCCTCAGCAAGCCTCTTCCATTCCTGCGCAGCTAAATCTAGCGGCTCACCAGGCTGATTTTCATAGCCGATTTTAACGGTATAGACATCCTTCTCCTTTGAGGCAGTTTTAGATTTCCCACACCCTGCTAATACCATCGAAATACACAAACATAAGACTAATAGAATTACTGAACCCCTTTTTTTCATCTTTTCTCCCCCTAATGAAATAATAGTTTTCCATTGTAACCCCTTACATTTGTTCGGTAATTGAACATTTAATTCTGCTTGGTGACTGATTGCTTTTGCTCTTCGGTTTTTACTAACGGAAAGGTCAGCTGGTTTGTTAACACACCAAGCTTCTCAATCTTAATCGTTACTTCATCTCCATCTGTCAGCCAATCCTGTTCATGTTGCGGGAGACCCAGTATTACTCCTTCTGGTGTTCCAGTGATAATCAGATCACCTGGCTCCAGCGTTATATAGGTAGAAATATAACTAATAATCTCATCGCAATAAAAAATCATGTCAGCTGTATTGGAAGATTGTCTAACCTTTCCATTAACAATCGTTTCTATTTTCAGTCGATTTGGGTCGCCGACTTCATCTGCAGTCACAAGATAAGGTCCAACCGGACAAAAACCATCACAAGCTTTTCCTAAAAGCCATTGATTCGTGCGGAATTGAAGATCTCTTGCCGATAAATCATTAGCATTGCAATAACCCGCCACATAATCTAACGCACTTTCCTTCGGCACCCCTTTGGCTTCTTTTCCAATCACGATTCCAAGTTCTGCTTCAAAATCAACTTGCTTTGCATCGGCGGGAATCTCCACTTTTTGGCCATGTCCTGCAAGGGAATTGCCATACTTGTTAAATAGTACAGGGGTTTTAGGCGGTTCCATTTTCGATTCTTCCGCATGCTTTCGATAATTTAGGCCCACACAAATGATTTTTGCACTTTTAGGTACACATGGCCCATATTCAATCTGATTTTCCTGGAGCAAGAAATCACTGTTATCTTTGTTAGAATTGACAAAATGTTGAAAAATTTCTTTAGAGTCTTCATCTGTATGTAACCACTGTTCTAAAGAAAGAGGAATTTTATGAGGTTCATTAGCTGTTTCCCACGCTTTGACAATATCTACTATACCCGCATCTGTTTTCACACCAAATTTAGATTCATCATTCGAACTAACTTTATAATTTACTAGTTTCATATTGATCACCTTCCCATATTGGTATTAAGCATTTTTTCCAAATGTCACGCCACCATCAATATACAGTGGGGAACCCATCATAAACTTCGATTCATCCGATGCAAGGAATAGAGCTGCTTTTGCCACATCATCCGGACGACCTAAATCTCCACTTAGCTGTCTTTTTCTAATGCCATTTAATCCTTCTTCATAATCGTCATAAGAGTTTTTCAAAAAGTCTTCAACAAAAGGAGTAAGGATTGTCCCTGGTAAAAGAGCGTTCACTCTAATGTTGTAAGGGGCATAATCGACCTGCATCGATTTTGATAATGAGAGAATGGCTCCTTTTGTTGCAGAGTAAGAGGCTCTGCGCGCTAGGCCAATTTCAGCAATACAAGAGGACATGTTAATGATGGTACCCCCTTGCTGCTGCATCATGTGCGGCAGCGCATACTTACATGGCAAGAAGACGCCTTTTATGTTGACATTTACCACCCGATCCCATAATTCCTCACTTGTTTCATGCACTGCCCCAACACCGGATATCCCAGCATTATTAAACAGAACATCGATCCTGCCTTTGTCTTCCACCACCTGACTAATCATTCGTTCTACATCCGTGGCATTTGTTACATCTGCTTGAATAAATGCTGCTTCACCACCTGATTCGATGATTTCCTCCACAGTCTCATTTCCTGCATTACTCGATAAATCATTCACGATTACATAGGCGCCTTCTTTCGCAAAAACAATAGCGGTCGCTTTGCCAATCCCTGAACCAGCTCCGGTAATTAAAATTACTTTATTTTTTAATCTCACTCCGCTCCCTCTTTCATCAAAATTTAATTGAAGCCACAAATCCAGCTCTTAAAGAAATTTCTTTTGCTAAATTTATAATTTCTGCCTGAGCTTTCTCCTTTTTCTCGTCCCACTTAGAAATCGGCACCGTCGCACTAACGGAAGCAATTATTCTGTTTTCATGATTTATAATCGGAGCGGCGACACAATAAAAATTCTCCACAGCCTCTTGGTATTCCATAAAAAACCCATTTTCCTTGACACTCATAATTTGTTCCCATAGCTCGGCTAAATTTCTAACCGTATATTGTGTCTTCGGTTTCAGGGAATCTTCCGGATATAATCCTTTAAATTCCTCGTACGTAAATTGGGAAAGCTGAACCTTTCCCATAGCTGTGGCATGGGCTGGGTATCTCATTCCTGGGTTGGTGGTAATACTCACGGGAGATGATCCCACTTTTTTTGCAAGGTACACAATTTCCGTACCATCCAGTATGGAAAGCTGAAGGGTTTCATCCAACCTCTCAAGCGTTGGAAGCGCTGTCAAATTAAACGTTTCAATAAAATCAAACTGTTTAAAATACAAAGGGGAAAGCATTCCTAGTCTTGTTCCAAGGGAATATGTACCATCCTTCTCTTTCTTCACCCAATTTAATATCTCCAAAGTATTTAATAGGGAAAACATCGAACTTTTATTAATGTTTAATTCATTAGCGATATCAATCAATCGATATTTTTCCGGGTGGTGAGCAATCATATCTACTATGTTATCGACACGTTCAATTGCTGGAACCCAATACTTTTTCTCCATGTCACCAAGATCCTTTCAATTCCGTCGGTTTATTATAGTAAACCCAGTTTTATAATTAATCTAAAAAATATACTTGGTTTATTAGGATAAACCAAGTTTTATATTTTCTATACATTTAATATATCATGGAGGTTTTCACTACGCAAGTAGCGTATTTTAAATTTTCCGAATAATTTCAATACCTCTCAAAAAAAGTGCCTGACACCCAATGTATTAACTCATCGGGTGTCAGGCACCAAAAAAAAATTATAGATTTTTCTTTTAACCATTCATACAAGGTAATTATTAATCTTTAATATTTAAAATAATAACTAGTCCTTTAATGAACAACGTCCAATTAGAACAATAATTTCTTGTGCTTTTGTATCCACGTAATCCGCAGCTTTTCTGTACCACTGCTCATCAATAGCTAAATCTCTTTCCACATCCTCACCTTTTTCGTAGAGCTTGCTAAGGCAAATAATAGAATACTTGATTAAGCGAGTAATAAGTTAAACTCATAAGGTAACCCCAGTCAGCCCAGGTCCATTGGAGACCATGGGGATGGTTCTTTTATGTGCAAATTCTTAGCTTCCGTGCTTAGTCACGCCACGAAGTTTGATAGATTGTCGATAAGATGACCATGGGGAGTTCTGGGGAGTTCCGACAATTTTTTTCATTTTTCTTATTGCTATTTATTTTAGATGCTGATAATATAAAAAGTGCGTAATTTGGAAAGCGAATATTCAATATGTCGGGATCTTTCCAAGCAGATAACTTTTGACCACTTCCTCAAGGAAGTTAAGGCCATACGGACAGCCGGGTCAAATGCCGAATGGCAACTTTAGTTGCCTTATTGATTGAGTTAAAAGCTCAAATTTTATAAGTTGGTTACTTTACAACCAGTGCATATGCACACAACTTGTGAAACGGTCAATAAGAGTGGTAAAAGTGATTATTTGCTATATAGACTCTGATCCTATTATGATATATTTTGAATATTATAGAGCTTCCTTACAAATGTCCTCGGACCTTTATGGTGAAAGTATACATATGATTTTCATTACGGTATACTTATGCTTTTTTAATATTGATGATTATATCGAAAGCAAGTGTTGTGCGCGATTATGCGCTTTGCACTTGCTTTTTTTGTTGCGTTTCAACAGTTTTTTTTAGGGGTTATGACAATAATTATTATCGTTCAGACCATTGAAATATTGTTATAGAACTCCTCTTTGCACGGTCAAAAGTCTATTAAGTTAGGAGATAAGAAAATGGGAAAAGCGCTTATTATTGGTTGTGGTGGAGTGGCATCAGTAGCCATCCATAAATGTGTTCAAAACAGTGAGGTATTTGAAGAGATTTGTATCGCAAGTCGGACAAAGTCCAAATGTGATGACTTAAAAGCCAAACTAGATGGCGGCAAAACGAAAATTACAACTGCACAGGTTGATGCAAACAATGTTGATGAGTTGATTGCTTTAATTGAAGAAGTAAAACCAGATATCGTGATGAACTTAGCATTACCGTATCAGGATTTAACGATCATGGATGCTTGTCTGGCTACAAAAACAAACTATATGGATACAGCAAACTATGAGCCAGAAGATACGGCGAAATTTGAATACAAATGGCAATGGGACTATCGCGAACGGTTTGAAAAGGCTGGTATTACGGCTCTTTTAGGAAGCGGCTTTGACCCTGGTGTAACAGGCGTATTCTCTGCCCATGCGCTTAAACATCACTTTGATGAAATCGAGTACATCGACATCCTTGACTGTAATGGCGGGGATCATGGCTATCCTTTCGCGACTAATTTCAATCCGGAAATCAATATCCGCGAGGTTTCTGCTAACGGAAGATATTGGGAAAACGGTGAGTGGATCGAAACCGAGCCAATGGAAATCAAACGCGTCTATAACTTCCCTGAAGTTGGCGAGAAAGATATGTACTTGCTTTACCATGAAGAACTTGAATCTCTTGCTGTAAACATCCCAGGCATTAAGCGGATCCGTTTCTTCATGACATTTGGCCAAAGCTACATTACTCACCTAAAATGTCTTGAGAATGTTGGCATGACTTCCATTGAGCCCATTGAATATGAAGGAAAACAAATCATTCCACTTCAATTCTTGAAGGCTATGCTACCAGATCCAGCTTCACTTGGACCTCGTACAGTTGGTAAAACAAACATCGGCTGTATCTTTAGAGGTAAAAAGGACGGAAAAGAGAAATCTTATTACGTTTACAATGTTTGTGACCACCAAGAATGCTATAAAGAAGTCGGTTCTCAAGCCATTTCTTATACAACAGGTGTTCCTGCGATGATCGGTGCGATGATGCTGATGACTGGTAAATGGAACAAACCAGGTGTATTCAATATTGAAGAATTTGATCCAGATCCATTCATGGACGCATTAAACAAATGGGGACTTCCATGGCAAGAAGACTTATATCCAGAGCTAGTAGATTCTGAGCCTATTAAGGTAAAAGAGCCGGAGCTTGTTCGTTAAGATGCGGTTTGAGGAATTACCAACACCCTGTTATGTAGTCGATGAAGGTCTTGTCGAAAAAAATCTAAAGATCCTGAACGGAGTCATGGAACGGACAGGAGCTAAGATTGTTTTGGCGCAAAAAGCATTTTCTATGACAACCATGTATCCTCTCATTGGAAAGTATTTAAGTGGCACAACCGCAAGCGGCTTGTACGAGGCACGTCTAGGTTACGAGGAAATGGGCAAAGAGAATCATGTCTTTGCCCCTGCCTATCGTGAGGATGAAATCGATGAAATTGTATCCATTTCCGACCATATTATCTTTAATTCCTTCTCACAGCTGGAAAAATTTAAAGATAAAGCTCTTCAAGCTGGTTGTAAAGTAGGCTTGCGCATCAATCCTGAATGCTCCACACAAATTGGGCATGCCATCTATGACCCATGTTCACCGGGTTCTAGGTTTGGTGTAACAAAAAAGCATTTTCGTCCCGATTTGCTTGATGGCGTTTCAGGTCTGCATTTTCACACTCTTTGTCAGCAAAACTCGGACGACTTAGAAACCACTCTTCATGCAGTGGAAGAAAAGTTTGGTGAATGGCTCCCGCAAATGGAATGGATCAACTTTGGCGGCGGTCATCATATTACAAGAGAAGATTATGATATTCCAAGATTAGAAGCGTGTATTAAGAGAATGCAAGATAACTATGGTTTAGAAGTCTATCTTGAGCCGGGAGAAGCGATTGCTCTCAATGCAGGTTACTTGATAACGTCTGTTCTTGATCTCCATCAAAACGAATTGGAGATTGCGATTCTTGACACGTCTGCCACCTGCCATATGCCTGATGTATTGGAAATGCCTTATCGTCCCCCGCTTTTTGGATCAGGGGAAGCTGGCGAGAAGCCATTTACCTATCGACTTGGCGGGCAAACCTGCCTGACAGGCGATGTCATCGGAGATTATTCTTTTGATCAGCCATTAAAGAGCGGCGACCGCTTAGTTTTCGGTGATATGGCGATTTATACGATGGTCAAAAACACCACTTTTAACGGCATGCCCTTACCGGCCATCGCTATTCAAGATAAAGATGGAGATTGTCGTGTCGTGCGTGAATTTGGCTATCAAGATTTTAAGATGCGACTAGCTTAAAATAATAGTAGAAATGATGATTTGTGATGGGAAGTACGTTTTCGAAGATGTTGCTTCCCTTATCTGAATATCTATGGAAAAAACCAGATTCTAAAATAAGAGTCTGGTTTTTTTCGATAAAAATAATCTGAATTATTTTTGAACATTTAATATTTAAATAGTTTTGCGGAGATAATACGTTATAATATAAAAAAAACGGTAAAAAGAAGATGATATTTTGTTATGTAAGAGCCTAGAGTTCAAAAATGTGGTTTGCCAGAAAATAAAAGTCATTGAAATCCCTGTATTAGATCAAAATAATTGTTATTATTTTATGATCCAAGT
Source organism: Bacillus sp. ISL-46 (assembly GCF_018613205.1). Lineage (NCBI taxonomy): Bacteria > Bacillati > Bacillota > Bacilli > Caryophanales > Bacillaceae > Bacillus > Bacillus sp. ISL-46. The sequence continues at coordinate 125,699 of NZ_JAGGQR010000038.1, read as the reverse complement.
TCGTTTACAAAAGTTTATTTCGTTTCTTTATAATAATCCCCAAGAAAAAAGCTGCTTCTCTTTTCGCGAATATTTGAAACGAAAAATGAGTTGGTCTGATTTCAACGATTTATTTTCTTTAAAAGAGTTTAAAAATAACGCTTAATTTTCATTTAGTGATTGAAAGATTAATACAAAAAGCAGTATTTATGAATGGAATAAGTTGGATGTACAAGCAATTGATTTTAATCTCTTTTGGCTTGAAAGGTTTTGTGACCATCGCTATAGACCGGATACATTCGGACAAGATCAGGTTTTTTCTCCTTTCCTTGTCCGAATGAAGCCCGCTTTCAGACACGATTTTAAAAAGCAGTTTAAAAAGAGACCGGTTTCATTTTGAAACCAATCTCTTTTTATGCATTATGACTTCCTTATACACTCACAAACTGTATTCTCTTTGTCCTCAATATAACCAATTATTCCACCATTGAGTCCAATTCCACTATTCTCAACCCCTAGAGTGGTAATTAATCTGCAATAAAATACTTTGCATGATTTTCTAATAACATGGAAGACTTATCGGTTATTATGATGCATTCATCTAATTCGAATGCCTTACATAATGTGTTTTTATCACTTTTTGAATTGTCAGCTAATACATAGCATTCTTTTGATTTTTCTTTTACAATTGCTTTTTTATTCGCTTCTCTAAAATCAGGTGTATTTATCCCATTTTCCACGCTAAACCCTGATGTTCCCAAGAATGCCTTGTCAAAATATAGATTTTTTAAAGTCAATTCTGTCAATGGTCCTGAAATAGAGTCTAGTGTTTTATTTACTTCTCCACCAAGAACAATACAATTTATGGTAGGACTATCTAACTCATAAATAACTTGTATATTAGAAGTTATAACTGTAATGGTTTTATCTTTTAGATATTTAATCATTTGCAAACAGGTCGTACCTGAATCGATATAAACCACTTCATTATCCTTAACTAATGATGCAGCAAATCTAGCAATCCGTTCTTTTTCTTCCTTGTACATTTCTTTCTTTTCTACCACTGGGATATCGTAGGAACTACTTTTTAACTTCACTCCTCCGCCCCTAAGAGTTTGGATTTGTCCTTCTTCCTCGAGCATTTTTAGATCTCGCCTAATCGTCGACTCTGATACTTCGGAAAAAAGCCCGACTAAGTCTTCTAAAAATACAATTTCCTTCTTTCCTAGTTCTTCTACAATTTTTTTTTGCCGTACATAAGGTATCATACTCCAAGCCCCATTTTTTATTATTCGAAATATTAACTATACAACTGAACTGCTTTTCACTTCATCTAAGGTAGGCATAGCATCCTGTCCGCCGATGTTTAAAACCGTTAATGAACTAACTTTCGAAGCGAAATTACCCGCTTCGCGAAGATCCATTCCATTAATCTTCCCATAGGCAAAAGCCCCTATATAGGAATCCCCTGCACCAGTTGTTTCGACCACTTTTACTTTATTAGGTGGGATATAAAGCTTTTCCGTACCATTAAAGATTAGACTTCCTTCTGCTCCAAGGGTTATGATTAAGTGCTGCCCTACTTTAGCATGAAGTAGTTCACATACTTTTTCAGCCTCCTGGTAACTTGAGACCTCTTTTCCTGCATAGTAACTTGCTTCTGACTCATTTACCACAAAACAATCAACCATCTTTAATGCCTCTTCGGAAATCTCACTAGCAGGAGCTCCATTTAAAATCACGTAACAGTTATATTTTTTTGCCTTTTTTATCGTATATTCCACAACTTCAATCGGAACTTCTAATTGTAGAATGACGACTTTACTTTCCGCAATCACATTTTCAGCATGGTCAATATCAGTTTGGGTTAAGGAGTAATTTGCCCCTTTAGCAATAGTTGCAACTAAACTTCCATCTTCTATTGCGTTTACAACCCCTATTCCTGTATTGGTTGGGACCGTTGTTAGACAAGTAGTATCAACACCATATTTGGTAAGATTTTGTTTTAGAACCTCTCCAAAATAATCATTACCTATTTTTCCAACCATGTAGGTTTTCAAGCCCAATTTAGCACATTGAACGGCTTGGTTTGCTCCTTTTCCACCGCTGCAAAAAGAAATATTATCTGCTGAGTAGGTTTCACCAATGGCAGGTAATTTCTTTTGTTTAAAAATGATATCGAAATTCAAACTGCCAACAACCGTTACAAATCCTCCACTCATGATTAGCTACCAACCTTTTCAGAAAGACTATTTTTTATATTAGTTTTCAAATGTGAATTCTTACGATTTAACTTTTGAAGTTTTTCTTGAATCACCTCAAAATATGCAGCTACTACAATAATAGCACCGGTAGCTATATATTGCCAAAATGCATCGACACCTACTACTACTAGTCCCACCTTTAGTGCAGACAAAAGCAAAGCACCAAGAAGTGTTCCTAAAATGTTCCCTTTACCACCTGCTAAACTAGCTCCACCAATGGCAGCAGCAGCAATTGCATTTAATTCATAGGATTGTCCCGCTGTTGGTTCTCCACTTCCTAAACGAGCTAATAAGATCATTCCAGAAAGTGCAGCAGCAACACCACAAAAAGCATATGTGTATATTTTTATTCTAGTTACATTAACTCCTGATAGTCTAGTAGCTTCTTCATTCCCGCCAAGTGCATATATATAAGTTCCAAACTTGGTATACTTTAAGATAATATGACTGACAATCGCAAACGCAAATAATAGGATGACAGAAACTGGGATACTTCCAAAGAGATCTCCGTCTAGGAAGGTTCTATAATCACTAGGAATATTTAATACTGGCCATCCCCCAGTTATAATATAAGCTAACCCTCGATATCCACTCATCGTTCCTAACGTAACAATAAAAGGCTGTAATTTTAGTTTTGTAATAAGTAAACCGTTAATAGCACCTAGGATGAAACCAATGATTGCACCGGCCACTATCGCTAAAATGGGATTGACCCCTCTAACCAGTAAATCTCCTACCACAACAATGACAATCGCGAAAATAGAACCAATTGATAAGTCAATACCTGCGGTAATAATCGCATAGGTAATCCCGATTGCTAACAATCCATTGATTACGCTCTGATCAACGATATCAATGAGATTGTTATAGCTTAAATAGATTGGATCAATGATAGAAAAAATAACCATCATAATGATTAAGGCAATGACAATACTAAATTCACGACTTAAACCCTTTAAATTAAACATTTCCGCTTACCCCCATTGCATATTGAAGAATTCGTTCTTCATTTAATTCATCTTTTTTAAGTTCCGTAACTTTCTTACCTTCCCTCATTACTACCACTCGATCACACAATCCAATAATTTCGGGTAATTCTGAAGATACGACGATAATGGATTTACCCTTTTCGATTAAATCCTCCAGGACCCGATAAATTTCAGCCTTCGCACCCACATCTACACCTTTTGTGGGTTCATCTAAAATTAAGATATCAGCATCAGAAGAAAGCCATTTTGATAAGATTACTTTCTGCTGGTTACCACCACTTAAATCATTGGTTAAATAGTTAGGATCCTTCGGGTTTAAATCGATTTCCTTCATAAATTTATCGCAATTTTCATTTAGCCTCTTGTAGCTTACAAACCCATACTTTAAAAATTTATCTAAACTGGCAATACCAGTGTTTTTTGCATTATCAAAATTTTTGATATATCCTTGCGTTTTCCGGTTCTCCGGGATTAATCCAATACCAAACTTAAGAGCATGGGTTGGTGATTTTATCTCAACAGTTTTACCATTAATCTTGATTGTTCCACTATCTTTTTGATCAGCACCAAAAATAGTCCGTACAACATCTGTTCTTTTAGCACCCACTAGTCCTGCAAAGCCTAGGATTTCCCCCTTTTTTAGATGAAAGGAAATTGGCTCATACACTCCATTTATCGATAAATTGTCAACCTCTAAAACAACCTCATCGCGTACATTGGATGGTTTAGTACGGACTGCAAAGGCAGCAACATCACGACCAACCATGTACCTGATTAAATCCTCTTTCGTAATGTCAGCAATTTCTAATGTTTGAATAAATGTTCCATCACGTAAAACCGTAGCCCGATCGCAAATTTCAAATATCTCATTAAGCCGATGACTAACATAAAGAATCGTAATGCCATTATTTTTTAGTTCATGGATAATTTTGAATAAAGCATCCGTTTCATTAGTCGTTAATGAAGCAGTTGGTTCATCAAAGGAGATAACTTTAGCATTATGGTACAAAGCTTTGGCTATTTGAACCATCTGCATCTCACCTGTACTTAGCTCCGAAGCAAGATCCTCACTCCGAAACTTACAATTAAGTTTTTCTAGTAATTCGTTTGCTTTTTTGTGAATCTTTTTAAAATCAATAAAAGGCCCTTTTCTTGGTTCATATCCAAGCGCAATATTTTGTCCAATGGTCATGTGTGGGATTAGATTTACTTCCTGGTGAACTTTTGCGATTCCTTGCTTTATGGCATCATCCGTATTTTTGAATGAAACAGGAGCATGATCTATTTTAACTACACCTTCGTATTCAGCGTAAACTCCATGAAGAATATTTAATAAAGTAGATTTTCCTGCCCCATTTTCCCCTAGAAGTGCATGTATTTCTCCTTTTTGAATGCTAAAATTAACTCCTTTTAAGGCTTTAACACCAGGGAAAGTTTTTGATATATTTTCAAAATTAATAATGTTTTCAGACCTTCTTTTCATCATTTGTTTCCCCTTTATTACCAAAGTCGAATCAAATGATTCGACTTTGGTATTAATAATTTGATTTTCTACTCAGCAAACTGTGGCTCTGTCCATTGAATAATTTCCTCTGCAGGTTTATCAACATTGGTGCTATCAATTAATGCTTGCGGAGTCCATACAACGCGTGGTACTTTTTGTCCTCCTAAAGCTCTTAATGTCGCTTCAATAGCAATTTGAGATTTAAATCTTGGGAATGAATCGATCGTTGCGTCCAATTCACCTTTGCGGATTGAATCATACGCTTCACCAATACCATCTACACCAACAACAAGTATATCTTTGCCAGAATCATTAATCGCTTCTTGAACACCTAACGCCATAGTGTCGTTATTACAGAAAATTGCTTTTAGATCTGGATACTTTTTGATCCATGTTTCGGCTAAATCCTTTGATTTTGCACGATCCCAGTCCGCATTCTGTTTTGCAACAATCTCAATATCTGGTGCATTCTCTTTCATATAATTTTCAAAACCGGTTGTTCTTTGTCTTGCAGCAAAGGCTTTTGGCATCCCTACGACGATGGCAACTTCACCTTTACTGTTTAATTTATTCGCAATCCATTCAGCAGCCAATTCACCATTTTGAATAGCTTTAGGACCAACATAATTTGGAGCCTCACTGATTAGTCCATCATTAACATTAAAAACAGGAATTTTTGCTTTTTTAGCCTCTTCGACACCTGGAACAAGATTGCTATCGGATATTGGAGATAATAATAAGGCAGTGTATTTCTTGTTTACCATATCTTCAACAATCGATAATTGTCCCTGTTCATCACCTTCACCTTGTGCAGACTTCACATCGATGGATACTTTGTATCCCCTATCTTGAAGTTTCTTTACGCCTTCTTCATACCCTTCCTTCAAGGTTCTCCAATATTCATTTTCAAATGCTTTTGCAACAGCTCCGAACTTCACATCGCCCTCAGGTTTTGGAATATCTCCAAGACTACTTCTTAGTTCTTTAAATTCAATTCCTTTTGCATCATCTGGGTTAAAACCTGCATTTGCTTTATCTGCACTTCCGCTGGATTGACTACTACATGCTGCAAGACCAATAGATAACGAAACAACTGACAATAAAACAGGTAATTTTTTCAACATGTGAACCCTCCTATAATAGGTAACCGTTTTCATTCATATAAAAAATTTTTAGGCAAATACCTTTTTTGTTTTTCTAGTTTATAGGGTTATTTATTTCAAACATTCCAATAGCAATTGTGTAGCAGCAACGCCGTCATTTTCCTCGATGATTTGTTCGATTCTCTCTAGACCAATTTGGTCAACGAGATAGAATATTTTATTTATTAATTTAACATTCTGTTTAATTTCTTCGATTGGGTTTTCTCTAACAGGAAAAGTATCGAAATAGATAGCATCTTGATATTTGAATTTCTTTAAATAATAGATAAATTCTAAAGTTTGCAAGAATGAAGAAGTACCCACCATTAAACCATCATCATTTAAACCGTAGCCATCGTTGATATGTACTCCGTAAAGTTTGTCTTGCTTCGCTACAAGAGTTAGTCCAAATCCTGGATTCTCATGTTTCATTAACATATGACAATAATCAAGCGTTACTCCGACATTAGGTCGTCCAATTTCGTTTACCATCAACAAGGAAAGCCCGACACTATCGATTAGTGAATAAGCCCTTGGCTGAAAAGGTTTATATTCAATACTAATCCTCAAATCTGGTGCATAGTCAGCAAGTTTACAAAAATATTCTTTAACTTGATTCCAAGCTTCTTGATAGTTTACTTGAAAAGGATAATCAAAACCGTCATATCCTAACCAAATAGTTAAAACCTTTCCCCCTAAACTGCGGCAGATATCGGCTGCCTCACAGCATAATTGAAACGCTTCCATTGAAATGCTAGAGTTTTTGTTTCCTAACTCCCCATTTATAAACTGACTTCTAAAACGCAATGCCAAACCATTCACTTCTAAACCCGCATTTGATAATGTCGTTTGTATTGCTTGTAAAGAATGATTTTCAAAATGTTCTGGGTAGTTAAGATCAACACTTGTTATTCCATCAATTTTTGAAATGGATTCTATCGCTAGAAGAATATCATTATTAACTGTTGGAAGAATGGAATTAATTCGGGTAGCCAATTTAAGTTTAGTAGCCGTTTTCATTTTTGTCCTCCTCTTAACTTTTCATAGTATTTTTTCTTCTCCTTTAATTTAACATCATATTTTTTCATTTTCAACTACTTTTTTTAATATTTTTTCATTATTTTTTAAATTTTTTCAATTCATTTCATCCTTTTCGCGATAATTTTAAAAAAATAACCAAATTTACTTTATTTATTTAATAGGTTGAAACGTCTAATTGTTCTAGTTTCAATTATTAATCATGTCATGAACCTATTAACTAAAGTTTTAATTAGAGAAGAAAACAGTCTAATAAAATTTATTAAACCGTTCGTTGAAAAAATGGGATACCTATCATTTTAATATTCACACAAAAAACCCGAATAATGGACTTCTTTAATAGAAGTCCATTATTCGGGTTTTGTTCACACTAAGAGGAGGTATTATAATTCTTTGCCATTAGTTTCGATTACTTTTTTATACCAATCAAAGGAATCTTTCTTATATCGCTTCATGGATCCATTACCTTCATTATCACGATCAACATAAATCATACCATAACGTTTTTTCATTTCACCTGTTGTGAATGACACGATATCGATGATTCCCCATGGCGTATATCCCATTAAATCAACACCATCGTAATTTACTGCTTTTTCTAATGCTTCAATATGTGATTTTAGATATTGAATTCTTTCTGGGTCATGGATGGAGCCATCTTCTTCTACTATATCCACCGCACCAAAACCATTTTCTACGATAAATAATGGAATTTGGTAGCGATCATAAAAACGGTTTAATGTATAGCGGAGTCCAGTAGGATCAATCGCCCAACCCCAGTCGCTGGATTTAATATATGGATTTTCTACACCATTAGGTAATCCGCCATTCACGATATCTCCAAGGTTATCCTTTACCACATCGCTTTTAACGGTGGTAGACATATAATAACTGAAACCTAAATAATCAACCGTCCCATTTTTTAAGATTTCTGCATCGCCATCTTCGAACTTGATATTATACCCTTCTCTTTCAAATTCTTTTAAAGCGTAACTTGGATAAGATCCGCGGACATGTACATCAGCGAAGAAGTAGCGTTGTCTCATTTCTTCCTCTGCTAGCATCACATCTTCTGGGTTGGATGAATAAGGATAAATCGGAACATGCGAAACCATGGCCCCAATTTGGAACTCTGGGTTAATTTCTTTTCCTTTTGCTACAGCCAAAGCACTTGCAACTAATTCATGATGACCTGCTTGGTACATGACTTCTTTCGCATTTTCTCCTTCTTCTACAGTAACACCTGAATTTGTCCATAAAAACAGGGGATTATTCACGTCCATTTGGTTATTAATTTCATTAAAAGTCATCCAGTATTTCACTTTGTCCTTATAACGATTAAAGCAAACCTCAGCGAATTTCGCAAAAAAGTCTACTACTTTTCTATTTTTAAATCCGCCATATTCTCTTGCCAAATGTAACGGCATTTCGAAATGAGATAAGGTAATGACAGGTTCAATTCCATACTTGAGCAATTCATCAAATACATCATCATAGAATTGTAATCCTGCCTCGTTCGGTTCAACTTCATCACCTTTTGGAAAAATTCTGCTCCATCCGATGGAAGTTCTTAAACACTTTAATCCCATTTCTGCAAATAAAGCGATATCTTCTCTATACTTATGATAGAAATCAATGGCTTCATGATTCGGGTAGAATTCATTCTCCTCGACTGTTTCTGTTATTTTTCTTGGTACGCCATGTGCTCCTGCTGTCAAGACATCAACAACACTTGGTCCTTTACCGCCTTGATACCATCCACCTTCAAATTGGTGAGCGGCTAAAGCGCCGCCCCATAGAAAATCCTTTGGTAATTTTGCCATGTCCATTTCCCCCTTATTTCACTACTGTGAATAATTTCTGATCTAATGTAATTTCTTTAATATTTTCGATAATAATTTCTTTAAACGCATGTGTATTCGTAATGATTAGAGGCGTAATTGTTTTTAGCCCTTTATCGTGAATGAATTCTTTATCAAATTTGATGAGTAAATCACCTTGTTTGACTTTATCTCCATCTTGTACGTTTAATGTGAAAGGTTTTCCATCTAATGTGACTGTATCTAAACCAATATGCATAAGCATTTCAACACCAGTTTCTGAACGCAAGCCGATCGCATGCTTGGTAGGTGCAATCATCACAACCGTTCCATCAAAAGGAGCATATAATTTGTTTCCTGCAGGCTCGATTGCTACACCTTTCCCCATCATACCTGAGCTAAATACTTCATCTGGAACCTGTGAAAGCGGCATAACTTTACCAACAAAAGGAGCAGCGATTGCTTCTTCACTATTTGGTTGGAAATTCGGTTGTGCTTGCACTTCTGGTGCGTTTTCACTGCCTGCTTTTTCCGCTTTATCTTCACCATATCCGAAAATTTGAATTAAAACGATTGGAAGAATGATAGCAATTGCCACACCTATTAAAATTCCCCAAAACGACATTGGGTAGTCTGCACTTATACCATTTACAAGGGTTAGCGGTCCTGGCAACCCTGCATAGGCAAAGTAATAAACATTAAAGAAACTTGCTACTATGGCACCAATTGCACCTGAAATACAACCAAATATAAACGGTTTCTTAAATCTTAGTGTCACCCCATAAATCGCTGGCTCTGTAATACCAAATAATCCAGTGATACCAGCTGAAATACCGACTTTCCGCACTTCTTGGCTTTTTGTTTTTAAAATAACACCAAGGACTGCTCCCACTTGTGCGATAACGGCGATTGTTTGATACGCCTGGAAGGAGTCGCGGCCGTATAAATCAAAATTCGCTAATACCATTGGAGTGACTCCCCAATGCACACCAAAAATAACGATTACCTGCCAGAACCCGCCAATAATGGCGCCCGCCACCACAGGTGCATTTTCTGCTAAGAAATTATAACCATCAGCAATTCCATTTGCTCCCATAGTTGTAATAGGACCAATAAATCCAATCGTTAAAGGTACCATAATTAACATACTAAAGAATGGAACAAATAAAGGTCTGATTACTTCGTTAATACTCTTATTCAAAAATCTTTCAAGGTAAGACAAAATCCATACTAAAAAGAGCGGCGGAAGCACGGAAGATGTATACGTAGTCTTAGATAACGCCAGCCCTAAGAACGTAATGCTTTCTCCACCCGCAATTCTCGCGGCCATTTCTGCCCATGTTGGACTAACTAAGGCAGCACTACAGGCCACTGCTATAAATGTGTTTACTTTAAAGTGTTTAGATGCTGTAATCGCAATAAAAATCGGTAAAAAAGTAAATGGTGCCCATGATATAAAACTTAAAACCTCGTAGGTACCAGTTTTTGCAAAACTATCAAACACCAAATTAATTAAAATTAACGTACCTTGTAAAATACCAGCTGCAGCTAGAATATAGATAAACGGCGCAAAAACCGCTGACATCGTCGCAATAATTCGGTTTAAGATCGTTCCTTTTTGTTCGCTTTCTTCACTGGATGTTTCTAAATTTACTAAACTTGAAAACTTCTCAAAGACTTCCCCTACGTGCTGTCCAATTACCACTTGAAATTGACCGCTGTTCTCTACTACCGTGATGACACCAGGCATAGAAGCTACCTTTTCTTTGGCTTTGGGATTAGAGCGCTTTAGCACTAATCTTAGTCTAGTTGCACAACGTGTTGCCCCGATGACATTCTCTTCTCCGCCGACAGCTTCGAGTATGTCATTCGCGAGCTTCGTGTAATCTCTAACTTTTCCCGACATGTGAATCCTCCTCAATTAATTATACGCTTTCATTTAAATTTATAAGGTCATATTAATATTGTACCGGTATAATTCATTGTAATTGTACCGGTATAATTTATCAATACCCAAATAATAAAATTATAAATATATAATATTTTTGTTCGGTTTATGCTATAATTCTAATAATGAAGCAAGTAAATTTAACTAATGAGGAATGAATATGTTAAAGTACCAGCAAATCGCATTTGAAATAGAAAAATATATTGAAGATAATTCCCTTCAACAAGGAGATAAGCTTCCAGTTTTAGAAACCTTAATGACTCAATTCCAAGTGAGCAAGAGTACGATTACTAAATCTCTAGAGCTATTGGAGAAAAAAGGAGCCGTCTTTCAAGTCAGAGGGAGCGGAATTTTTGTTAGAAGACATAAGAGAAAAGGATATATTAGTCTGCTTTCAAATCAAGGATTTAAATCGGACCTAGAGGATTTCCATGTAACCTCAAAAGTAATTGAATTAGAGTTAAGAAAACCAACCCAAGAAGCGGCTGGTAATTTAAACCTTACGCTCGATAACGATGTCTATTATGTAAAAAGAGTTCGGTATATTAACGGGCAAACCTTATGCTTCGAAGAATCCTACTATAATAAATCCATCGTTACGTATTTGAATGAGGAAATTGTTTCAGAATCGATATTTAATTACATTAGGGAAGGGTTAGGATTAAAGGTCGGTTTTTCAGATATATTCCTTCATGTAGATAAATTGAATGAGGAAGAAGCAGCGTATTTAGGTTTAGAGATTGGATCACCAAAACTCTACGTTGAAACGATTTTTCATTTAACGAATGGCCAGCCCTTTGACTTCTCCAAAGTCACTTATAACTATCAACAATCTCAGTTCTTCATCCAAGCAACTAGTCATTTATTATAGGTGCCAAGGGGGTGCCAAGGGGACGGTTCTCATGGCTGAATTATGGTTAACTCAACCACTAAAAAGCCATCAGAACCATCCCCGCGGTTCACCATGGTTCAGAATGGAGGATAGACATGACAGCCTTTTGGGGAGAAGTCGTTGGTACGGCCATTTTAATCTTTTTAGGCGGGAGTGTATGTGCTGGCACCGCGTTAAAAAAGTCTTTTGCTCATAATGCAGGTTGGTTTGCAATTCAATTTGCGTGGGGGCTGGCGGTAACTTTGGCCATTTTTACGGTTGGAAAATATAGCGGGGCCCATTTAAATCCAGTGATAACCTTAGTCTTTGCATTTTCAGGAACTTTCCCCTGGGAGCAGGTACCAGACTACATAATCGCTCAGTTTATAGGAACAATGATTGGTTCAACAGGAGTCTTCTTGCAATTTTTTCCTCATTGGAAAGAAACAAAGGATCCAAACGCCATACTGGGTGTTTTTGCGACAAGTCCTGCTATTCAGCATACGTTTTCTAATATTTTAAGTGAGATATTAGCCACTTTTATTCTCGTACTTGGGATTCTATCGATTGGTGCCAACAAGTTTACAGAAGGTCTCCATCCCATAGCCGTCGGGTTTTTAATTATTACTCTCGGGTTATCTTTAGGCGGCTCAACCGGTGCTGCGCTTAATCCAGCTGTGATTTAGGGCCAAGAATCATGCATTGTCTTTTACCCATCCCAGGTAAAGGTCATTCAAATTGGCGATATGCATGGATACCAGTAGCAGGCCCGATACTGGGCGGATGCATGGGTGGATTTTTTTACAATAGTGTGTTTTATGGAAAAATGACCTTTGAATTGTTAATTACGTTAGGATTAACAACGCTTGTATTAATTTTTTCATATCTTTCTGGAATGAAAAAACAAAAGATTATAAAGAAAAAAATAAAAACTGAACAACATCCTATAGTGACTAACGGGATGAGTTAACTGAAGAACGAAGTTAAAAAAAGTCGGTGTAAAACACTGGCTTTCTTTTTTATATTAATTTCACCGTCATTTGTGAAACGGACTAGAATACTTTAGCATTCTAGACAAAAAAGGTAAGCTAGACAAGATATGTCATTATGATATATCTTGTCTAGCTTATTTTATTGTTTTGCTTAAGGTCATCATTATTTTCCTTTGTTATTAAAGTGCTGGTTAATCGTTCGACAAGTTTGAAGAAGAGCATCCGCTAGCTTCTCTTCATTGCCATAAAAACGAGTAGATGGGAGCGGAATCGAAATTGCCCTTAAATTCCCCATTTGATCAGAAATAACTGCGCCCACAGCACAAATTCCTTGTATGTGTTCTTCCTTGGCAAAAGCAACCCCCTCTTTACGAACCACTTCTAATTCCTTTAACAATTCATACCGGCTTGTAAGCGTATGGTCATTGTACTGCGGCAGGTTCTCCGGTAACAATCTCTCAACCTCAGCTATAGGTAAGGAGGCTAGTATGGCCTTTCCGTTGGCCGTGCAATGTAATGGAAAGGACGCACCGGGTTGTGAAGTCGCTTGTAATGGATGCGGAGCGATAATTTGATCCACGAAAAGCACCTTCCCGTTATCTAATACGGACAAGTCCACCGTTTCATTGACTTGGCTCGATAATTGTATTAAAAATGGTCTAACTTCTTCCCTTAAATCACTCTGGACAGCAGCCCCAAGCATCGCAATCTCGGTCCCTAGACGGAATCCTTCGTCAGAGGAAACTGCTGCCACAAACTTTTCCTGTTCTAGTGTAGCAACAATTCTTTGAACCGTAGATCTAGCCAGGCCCACTTCTTTGGCAATTTTCGACAGGCTTAATCCTTTGGGATGATCTTTAAGTGCCCTTAGAATATTAGCCGCACGAGAGATCACCTGAACAGTAGATATTTTCGTTTGATCCTGTTTATCGTTGTTCAAAAGTATGAACTCCTTCCTCAAATATATCCCATCTATTATAACTGAAATTTGACTTGTTTTTGTATATTGGATCGTGGAATAGATATGTTTTAAAGAATCACTAAGAAAATTATGGGAAAAGTTTGTGATTGACATATGATTTTACTATTCATTATACTATAGTTAAGAAAAATGATACATCTGTATCATGATGTGGTTAATTATTTTATCATTAATACTATATAAAGAACGTTCTTGAATAAATTCTCGGATTTTCATATTAAAAAAAGAATTCCATAAAAGATGAGGGATAGAAATGGGTTTAGTTAAGGTTGGCGTGATTGGAATAGGAAATATGGGCAGTTCCCATGTTCAAATGCTGGATCAAGGACAAATCAAAGGGGCAGCTTTAACGGCGATTTGCAGTAGGAATGAAAGTCGAATCGAGTGGGTGAAAAACAGTACAAAAGGAAATGTGCAAATTTTCCAGGATGAAGAGACTTTTTTTAATGAATCAGGAATTGATGCCGTTCTTATTGCCACACCGCATTACAGTCATCCAGAACTCGCCAAAAAAGCCTTTGCTAAAGGAATACATGTCCTCATTGAAAAACCAGCAGGCGTCTATACAAAAGATGTGCTAGAAATGAATGAGGCATCGAAATCTAGTGGAAAAGTGTTTGGCATCATGTATAACCAAAGGGCCAATCCGCTTTATCAAAAATTACGGGACCTTATTCACTCAGGTGAACTTGGCGATATCAAACGGATCAACTGGATTGTTACGGATATTTACCGTCCACAAAGCTATTACGATTCAGGTAAATGGAGAGCCACATGGAAAGGCGAAGGTGGCGGTGTTCTATTGAATCAGGCACTTCACCATTTAGATATTTGCCAGTGGACAACAGGGTTACTGCCAAAGAGCATTCGTGCCATGTGCAGAATAGGAAAGTATCATGATATTGAAGTAGAAGATGATGTAACCGCATTTTTGGAGTATGAAAATGGGGCAACAGGTGTATTTATTACTTCAACTGGAGAAGCTCCCGGGTCGAATCGCTTCGAAGTTGCTGGAGATCGCGGGCAAATCATTGTTGAAAATGAAGAACTTACTTTTTACCGATTAACACAATCAGAACGTGAATTTAATGCTTCGTATACAGGCGGATTCGGTAAGCCTGAATGGCAGAAAGTCGAAATTCTAGTAAAGTCTGAAAATGCGAATCATTCAATGATTGTTCAAAATTGGATCGATTCGATTGTAACAGGTTCATCGTTATTGGCACCAGGTGAGGTCGGAATAAAGGCGCTGGAAATTTCAAATGCCATTTACTTATCTTCTTGGTTAAACGAAATGGTAGAATTACCAGTCAACCCAGACCTTTATTATGAAAAATTACAAGAAAAAATCAACACTTCCACATTTAAGAAAACCTCCGTCACCAACACTACCTTAAATGTTTCTGGGACACATTAAGTACTACAAGGAGAACAGTACCTGTTACTGTTCGCCTTTTCTCAGTAGGTTTTTATCGTCGGAGGTATATATTCTAAAAATTTATCTAATAATACGTCTGGTTGTTCTGCAATAATTGCCATCGAACGGAATTTCTCTTGGAGGAATCTTTGTTCGATCATATGGTCAAACAGGCTAATCAATGGGTCATAGTAATGATTAATATTTAGAAGACCACAAGGCTTTTGGTGCAAGCCAATCTGACCCCAAGTGAACATTTCAAAAAACTCTTCATGTGTACCGGTTCCACCAGGCAAGACCACATATCCATCAGACATATCAGCCATTTTCGCTTTTCTCTCGTGCATGGTTTCAACCTTAATTAACTCGGTTAATCCTTTATGAGATAGTTCACGTTCCTCCAACACTCTAGGGATCACACCAATCGCATGACCGCCTTCATTTAATTCTGTATCTGCAACCGCACCCATCAACCCATTACTTGAACCGCCGTATACTAATGTAATGTCCCGTTTAGCTAACTCTTTTCCTAGTTGAATAGCTCCTGTTCTATAAGCCTCTGAAGCACCGAAACTTGAACCGCAAAAGACTGCTAATCGTTGCATGATCCTGCCTCCCTATTTTTCTATCTATTATAATTTATTCACACTGGAACTTGAATATTATTAACCCTTACTTTAGACGATAAAAATAGAGAGAGTTTTATCCCACCCCTTAACTTACTGGCTCTTTCACCAATAAAAAAGGGCCAGTCCCCAACACAATAACGTAGTGTGTGACTGACTCTAGTGACTTTTATAACAATTTTCAACTAAGCTTTACTATATGTTAATTCTCTTATCCAAAGGACATCTGATACAGGCTGGGGATTGCGCCCATACAGTTCACTTGCTTTAAAAGCATGTACATCATCATATATAGCTTTCATTCGGTCATACACCCATTCTTCCGTTCTATGTACTGGTGTCCAGCAAAAAATGTCCATTTTATTCAACTCATTTGTGACCATATGGATTCTTTCATAACGAATGGAATTCATCTTTAAGAAAGAATTCTTTTCATAAAATCTTATTCTTTTATCCGAGTCGGGATCTAGAATAGTAACTGGTTCAACCTCCAGTATGATCGTTTTTCCCTTTCGTTTTAGCTGGTCAAGGATCTTACTTCCTCTCCCATTTCCACGGTTGTTTCGGGTCACTAGTATATA
Organism: Bacillus sp. ISL-46; assembly: GCF_018613205.1. Classification (NCBI taxonomy): domain Bacteria; kingdom Bacillati; phylum Bacillota; class Bacilli; order Caryophanales; family Bacillaceae; genus Bacillus; species Bacillus sp. ISL-46. The sequence goes on along the minus strand of NZ_JAGGQR010000038.1, from coordinate 109,546 downwards.
ATCTATGAAGATACAATCAGACATTTCGAAGTAGACTATTACATAATCTGTACTTTCCTCTAATTGATAGATTCCTTGTTTTTCGTGAAAAAGGATTTCAAAATGCTTTTTGGATTTCATTTCTTTTTCTGGAAAATAATCAGTCAATCTACTATACCAGTCGCTCATTAACATACCCCTTTGCCCGAATATTTGAATATGACAACATGATGTCTACCTTATTTTAGTTAATCAATGTAAATATTTTGTTAAGACAGTTTTAAACATTTGTACTATTATTGTAAATCTGAAAATTACAATAATATTTTTTGCTAAAATAGGGCTGTTATGATCTTTTACATATTTCAAAAATAGGGAGAGTTTTGCAGATGAAAAAAAACAAGGGAAAAATAACAGCATTGCTTGGCTGGAGCCTGCACGCAATCGAAGCGATTGACAAAATGAATCGACCCTATGTGGTTGTTGGTCCCCCTGAATTTCAAGGGTTTGCTGACACCCATGACATCCAGTTTATCCCATGGGTATTCGACAATTTAGATGAACGGTCTGATGATCTCTATGAAAAATTAAAGGATCTTAATACAAAAGTAGCTGTACCAATCTACGAGGAAACCGTTGAATGGGCGGGTGCCTTGAATGCTAGGCTACAGAATAACACGCGCATTTTCCAAAAATCTCTTTTATTGAGAGACAAGGGATTGATGAAGCGTAAAGCACAAATGGCAGGCATCCGTGTGGGTGTATTTGCAGAAGCTGAAAACAAAGATGATATCTATCGTTTCTTAAATAGAGTAAATGAAGCATTAATCAAACTGGATGGAGATATGAATGACCCTATTCATGTAAAACCATTTAATAAGGCAGGAACCGTTGGCCACCGGTTGATTCGGGACCGACAAGACATTGAACAAATTTCCGAGTCAGAATTTCCCCTTCTGATGGAAAGTCACCTAGATGGTCAGGAATTCTCCTGTGAGGCCTTTATCCATGATGGCAAGGTAAGATTTCTAAATATAACCGAATACGTAAAGCTAGGTCACTCGAACTTCGTGCCTGCTTCCCCTTCCCTTGAAGAATGGCGGCCGCAGATCAAGGAAGCAATCGAGAAGCTTGTCGACGCCTTTGAAATCAAATATGGAGTGATACACCCTGAATATTTTATTGCCCCGGATGGAACATTGAATTTCGGCGAGGTGGCTGCACGTGTTCCTGGTGGTCATATTTTTGAATTGATCGAAAAGGCATACGGCTTCAGTGCGTTTCAAGCACAGGTGCTTTGTAGCGACCCTGATACAACCGAAGAAGAACTTGAGGCCTTTTTCCCTGAGGAAGTGGTATCTGCAAAGGGATATGCCGGCAGCTTGATGGTTTACCCAAACGTAAAAATCATTGAAAGACTGAATATGCCAGAGGAGCTCAAAAACCATCCTTATTTTGAAAGACATGATATGTTCATTCCTGTCACCTCCAAAGTGGCAGAACGAGTGGGCTTTGGGAACCATTATGGGACGATTTTTTTCTCCGGCAATGACAGTGAAGTCATGAGAACACTCATGAAACAATATGAAAAATATGATTTTTACCTTTAAGGGGGGAAGAAAAGGATGACGAATCAAACAAAGAAGAAAAGAATGAGTAAACTAACATCAGTCTTAAAAAATAGATTTGAAACGGCCCTTGACAGGCTTGAGGAGGCTAAACCATTTGCGAAAAGCATGTACCAGACGGACGTCTTCCAACTAGCGATTGAGCTTGCTCGTTCAGAGGACGGTCTTCCGATCCTCTATGGACATGCCCCTCGGTTTGACAAAGCTGGCGTCTTTCATGGCGGCCCGTGGGAAGACCCTGCGAAAATGCAGTCTCCGCTTGCCGGCGGTTCACTGAAGCTAAAAGGTGTTCAATCCATTATTGAATTGTTAAGTGAAATGAGAATGCTTGCGATTGCCAAAGGTGATTACATACACGAGAACATCCGCTCAGAAGAAGCATGCGCATTTTTAAATGAAATCCTCGCTCTTAATCTCGATCTTTTGTTCCCTAGGGAAATCGAGGAAAACCGTATTCAATTAGAAGATCATATGATACGGGCTCAGCACTTGTTTCACTACTTGGGTCAAGAGCTATCGTTTAAAGCAATAGCTGATAAAATTGCTCAGGAGATCAACCGCCTTACTGTTCAGCGTCCAATTATGACTGGACGGATTTTAAACATGATCAGCATGTTTGAACCATTAATTGAAAGTGTAAAGGATGAAAAAACAGCCGAGGCTCTTAAAAAGTACTCACGTGCGGCCAATGCTCCAACACCGCTCAGCAAAGAAACATCCAATCAAAGGAAATATAGGATTAAATTAGCGGATGCTTATTCGGATGAACTTGAGGCTGAGGCTAGAATCTTTGCAGGAGCGATGAAAGATACCGGGCTTGTTTCACCCTATCATGCCGTGCTGCTGCGTTTCCTTAACCGGAAGTATCCTGACTTTATTCCAGCTGCCCTTGATTTATCGGAAACAGGAACTGCAAGCTTCAATGCCAACAAAGAACTGGTTCACGATATGATTCAGCTGTCTATTTTTCCTGAAACACGTCAGGCAATCTACGGCCTTGCAAGAATGCTTGACCGAGGGGTTCTTTCGCAGGATTCGCTCCTCCCTGCCATTCGCCGCCTGTTTGAGCTTCCAATTCATTCTCAGGTAAAGCAGATCCTTTCAAAGCCTGAATATGAACAGTGCGGGATTAGTCTAAATGGTGTACTTGTTGCTGGAGTCGTTAGTGTTCTCGGACAGCCACTTGGTGTCGGGCAGGGATTCAATCCAACCTGCCAGTCAGCGAGAGCCATATCCCTCTGGTCCCAGCATGGAATTGGCCAGTTGCTGGAATACATTGCCCGTGCCGCCCGTGATCATGATATTGACATGACATTTGAAGGTGAAACCATCCACTCAAGCTTCCTCGAGGTCGGAGTTGCAGGAGAAATCCACCAAGAGTTGGATCCTGTATCCATTGTTCTTGTGTCCCACCTCGATAAAATTTATACAGAAATGATGAAACGAACCATCCTTCGCGGAGAGGACGGTCATAAGTGGGTGAACCCGGAATTTTATGGTGAATGGATTCCAAAGGGCTTTATGAATGTCATCAATCCATTCACACTGAAAGTCGCTAACTATTCCACATTCGTTAGGCTGTTCTATGCCACCCACCATCCGGATTATAACGAAGGATACGAATTGATTTATCCAAACCCGGTTGGCATTTTTACGACAAACGTACACGGGGCGCTGCTCGGTCTGCATGCCGTAGCAATTCAAAGAATTAAAAAAGACCAGAATGGGGATTACCGGATTTATTTTTACAATCCCAACAACGATAGCGGCCAGAATTGGGGTCAAGGTATAGAGCCAAGCGTTTTCGGTTTCGGTGAAATTGAGGGTGAATCGTCCCTTCCATTTCATGAGTTTTTGTCAAGAATGTATGCCTTTCACTATAACCCATACGAACAGGGAGACATCTATATGGTAGAAGACAGCCGTGTGGAAGAAGTCGAAGCTTTGGCAAAAGACAGTTGGGGTAAAAATTATGTGTGGGAATGAATACACACCGTCTCAAGGAGGAGCGTCATGAAAGTATCTATCATTGGCACTACTGGATATGGCGGTGGTGAACTTTTTCGTATATTACATCATCATCCTGTATTTAGAATACAATCTGTGCATACGACCAGGGATGAGCTTCCATTATATGAAGAGTTCCCACATTTGAACGGAATTACAAACTTAAAACTGGAGCATATCGATGCTGGAGAAATAGCCAAGCATTCAGATATCGTTTTTATAGCCGCCCCATCAGGGGTATCAAGTAAGCTTGTCCCAGCCTTCGCAGATACAGGTATTCAAGTGATTGACTTATCCGGTGACCTGCGGCTTACCAATGGAGAAATGTATAGAAAATGGTATAAGCATGAACCCGTTGATAGCCATTTATTGAAAAAAGCTGTTTATGGGTTGAGTGAGTGGAATAAAGAAAAAATTATTGATGCAAAATTAATCGCTAATCCTGGCTGTTATTCTACTGCCACTCTTCTGGGTCTTGCACCAGTGGTAAAAGAAGGACTGATCGACCCGGATTTAATCATTATTGATGCAAAATCTGGTGCTTCCGGTGCTGGAAGATCTGTATCTAAAAGCCTGCTATTCTCGGAAATTAATGAAAATTTCCGAATATATAAGGTAAATGAACATCAGCATATTCCTGAAATCGAGCAGCAATTGAACCTTTGGAATGCAGGAGTTTCACCGATTACTTTCAATACCCATTTGCTGCCGATTACAAGAGGAATCATGGCTACCATTTATGTAAAGCTTACAGAAAAAATGAGTACTGATAGACTCATTGAATTATATAAAGAACAGTATTTGAGGAGTCCGTTTGTAAGGATAAGAAAGAAAGGTTATTTCCCATCTGTAAAGGAAGTAGCAGGCTCCAATTATTGTGATATTGGATTACATGTTGACGAGAGAACAGGAAGATTAACCATCGTTTCTGTTATCGATAATCTCATGAAAGGGGCTGCCGGTCAGGCGGTTCAAAATGCCAATTTGATGAATGGATTAGATGAGAAAACGGGATTAGAGTTTATTCCCTTGTACCCATAAGGAGGATTCAGAATGCCAACTTTGATAAAGGATAAATTAGTTGAAATTGAAAATGGGAATATACTATCACCACAAGGATTTACATCAGCAGGGGTCAATGCCGGCCTCCGCTATACTAAAAAGGACTTAGGGGTCATTATTAGTGAAATCCCGGCTTCATCTGCGGCAGTTTATACCACAAACCAATTCCAAGCAGCTCCTTTAATAGTAACCCGAGAAAGCATAGCGAGTGAAGGACTCTTACAGGCTGTTATTGTAAACAGTGCCTGTGCCAATGCTTGTACAGGAGTAAGAGGACACAAGGATGCATTAAAAATGCGCTCGTTAACATCTGAAAAATTCAACATTAAGGAAACTTATGTGGCTGTTGCATCAACAGGTGTTATTGGGAAGTATTTAGATATGGATAAAATCACAAACGGCATTCAATCATTATCACCAGGCAATTTAAACAGTGATGCCGTTGATTTTCAAACTGCTATTCTGACTACCGATATTGTGATGAAAAGCTGCGGATACTCAGCCATCATTAACGGCAAAACCATTACAATTGGGGGATCGGCAAAAGGGTCCGGCATGATACACCCTAACATGGCTACTATGCTGGGTTTCTTAACAACGGATGCAGCCATCCCTCCTGAGAATTTATCGGCAGCCTTAAAAATGGTAACCAATAATACTTTTAATCAAATTACCGTGGATGGAGATACCTCTACAAACGATATGGTTCTTGTTATGGCAAACGGGCTGGCAGGTAATAATCCGTTAAATCCAGAACATCCAGAATGGGAAACATTTGTTGAGCTTTTAACTAAGGCCTGTGAAAATTTAGCCAAGCAAATTGCTATGGATGGAGAGGGAGCTACGAAGTTAGTTGAAGTTGAGGTACTAGGAGCAAAGGATCATGAGGAAGCAAGATTCATTGCCAAACAAATTGTTGGGTCAAATTTAGTGAAAACCGCCATATTTGGTGCCGATGCCAACTGGGGACGAATCATCGGTGCGATCGGGCAGACAAAGGCGGCAATCAACCCTTATACAGTCGATATCGCCATCGGTCCTATTAAGATGTTAGAAAATAGTGTACCGTGTGTGTTTTTAGAGGACGAAGCACACAATTATTTAAATCAGCCATTTATTAAGATTTTAGTTGATCTTCATGTGGGTAAAGGATCCGGTAAGGCATGGGGCTGTGACCTATCTTATGACTATGTCAAAATTAATGCCAGCTATCGTACGTAAGGATCGGTGAAAAAAGATGAAATATATTGTTATTAAATGTGGCGGCAGTGTTTTGGACGAGTTAACACCCTCTTTTTTTACAAGCCTTTCCGATTTGGAAAAGCGTGGGTTTAAACTGGTCTTTGTCCATGGCGGCGGGCCTGATATTAATGAAATGCTTGAATTATTTAATGTGAAACCACAATTTGTAAATGGACTTCGTAAAACAGATGAGCATACACTAAATATCGCTGAAATGATACTATCAGGCCAAACAAACAGAAAGCTTGTGGCAATGCTTCAGCAGCACCAATTCTCCGCTATTGGGATAAATGGAAGTGATGGCGATTGTTTACAAGCTGATTATATTAACCGGAAAGAGCTTGGTTTCGTTGGAGAAATCAGCATGGTGAATACAGAATTCTTAGAACTTGTTGTTAATGGGAACTATATTCCGGTCATTACCCCGATAGGAATAACAGAAAACGGCGAAAAACTTAATATTAATGCAGATTATGTGGCAGCAGAGGTGGCTAAGGCCCTTCATGCAGAACAATGCCTATTTGTTACCAATGTGGATGGAGTATTCATTGAGGGCTCGCTTTCAAGTTACCTTTCAAAACAAGACGTCAATACCTATATTGCAAATGGGGAAATCAGCCGCGGGATGATTCCGAAAGTTCAATCCGCTCTTAATTCTTTGGAAAAAGGCGTTGAAAGCGTCATGATCGTTTCCGGTAAAAAAACATTTTTTGAAAATGGCAATTGGAATGGTACGAGAATATATGATAAGGAGCCGATCATAATTGAGTAACTTATTTCCAACCTATGCACGCTGGGAGATTGAACCTGAATCAGCAAGCGGCAGTCAGATGATTGATAAAAATGGAAAAAAAGAGGAATTGGAAAATGGAATTAACATTATAAAAGAAGTTTTGGAGAAAGAATATATGTCAGCCGAATAGTAGATTGATTATTTATGAGTCAAAAGATTCGAAGAACCCGAAATATTATTTCGTGGTTCTTTTTTATTTGAAATATCTAGCGTTTTATGTTAAATTAATCAAATAATTATTTCAATTTAAAGAATATTCATAAAATTAAACAGACTATTACACTCCTGCAATTTTAGCCTCTTCAGTTCAGTTGGTAATATTGAAGAACAAATCTGCCAGCTAAATCGCCATCATTTCTCGGTCTGAACAAAGCATTTGTGTTTTTTTCTCCTAATAAGTAATTCTCTTTATATTTTGTCAATATGATACTGTGAAGGCAATATGCAGAGAAGGGAATGGATATATGGGACTTTTTCTATTTACTTCGGAGGATTCATTTCAAAGAGCCTTTTATCAGTTATGGAAAACTTCCGCATTAACCAAAAGTTTATTTCAATCTGCAGTTTTTGAAGAAGCTGCTGCCCTTCTCAAAGAACCGAATGGATTGGCAAAGATTTTTAAATATGCGCATCTCTTTGACGAAGCTGGGGTATTTGCGGGGAAGCCATGGGAGAATGTCCGCAAGCTTAATCCCACTCTTGTAAGAGGCACTTTGCATGCCGGCTGCATCACTGCAGCAGCTGAGGCAATGAGCGATCTGAGAATTCTCGCCATTGCAAGAGGTGATTATGTACATCCAGAAATGTCGGCGGAAGAAGCAACTGAATTTTTAACGAAGGTCATGGCTTTGAATCTGGATCTTCTTTTAATGAAGGAAACGGAAGAAAATCGGGTAACGCAGCTTTACAAAGACAAACAAGCGTCAGAGCTTCTGGGATTTATCTCAGACCATTGTTTTTCTTCCCATGTTTTTCAAATTCTGTATCAGGAAATAGATAATCTCGCTGTCCAAAGGCCTATCGTAACGAAAAAAATCCTGAAATTGATTGCCAATGCAAGAAGATTAGCCGGCGACCGGAACGTTGCGGATTCAAGCTTGATGAAATACGAAAATGTAGTCTATTCACCATCAGTTTTAGCAGCTGCTGCTAAGAAAAGTTATGAAAATAAACTGAAAACCAGTAATGATTTAGTACTAATCAAGGAAGCCGAGCAGCTGCGTGAATCCACGAAGCATACCGGTCTTGTTTCACCCTTCCATGTATTATTTTTAAAATTTATAAATAAAGAAAAGACAGACTTGCTGCAGAGCCTGCTGGTCGTGGACGAAACGGCCAAGGAAAACTTGCGCTCAAATCTGCCTTTTGTTTCTTCTTTAATCACTTCAGCCGTTACGATGAATACTAGGAGAAGCATTTACGGTTTGATACGCCTTCTACAGCGGGATGTATTTACGAGCGAATTTATAAGTGAATTGGTGAAACTTGTAGACGTTCCCATTCATGATCACATTAAGAATAGGCTTATAGCCGCTCATAAAATATTAGATACATCTGCAATTCGTTCTCTTATAGTCTCAGGAATGATAAGCGTTTTAGGGCAGCCCCTAGGGATTGGCCAAGGTTTTAACCCAACATGCCAATCAACAAGAGCGCTCAGTTATTGGTCACAAAAGGATCCTGTCATGTTGCTCAAATTATTTAATCATTTTCTTGAACATGGAAAGATCACCATTAATTTTGAAGGAAGACCCATATCTTCAGATGCGCTTCCTCATGTCTCACTGGACGATGAGGAAAATATTGATACCGTCTCACTACTCTTGATTCCTCACCTTGATTCTATCTATTTTGAAATGTTAAAGGCTGCGAATGGACGCGGGCATGATCCCCATAAATGGATCAACCCCTCTTTTCATATCAATGGAGTTTGGCCCGAGTTTTCAGATATTTATAGTGATTCAGACTTTACAGCCCGATTCTATCGGCACTATCACCCTTCGAGTAATCCAAATGTCAATGAAGGTCTTCCCCAGCCTGCTGGGATTACCATTTACAACCAATCTGGTCAAGTGCTTGGAGCCCATGCAGTACTTATTCAAAGAGTATCCCATGACCCAAAAGGCTACCTTCGCGTTTACTTTTACAATCCAAATAACGACAGCCTTCAAGTATGGGGAAACTCCATCAAAACAAGTGTTTTTGGAAATGGTGAGCTCGAGGGCGAGTCGTCCCTTCCTTTTGACGATTTCCTCTACTTCATATATGCTTATCACTTTCCAAAACAAGATAATTGAGAGGTGGAAAAAGTCAAATGGCCATCCGAAAACACTCAATACAAACTTTTATCAATGGGAAAATTTTCACCTCTAATCCAGAACAACCATATGCAAGCACCATGATTGTGCGTGATGGTACGATTTTGTGGATTGGTGAGCAATCAGGTCTAGAAAATATTAAAGGAGACTGTGTTGATCTTAAAGGGCACAGAGTGCTTCCAGGTCTTATCGATTCGCACTTACACCCATTGTGGCTTGCAAATGCATCAACCCAGATTGCCTGCACCCCTCCACTCGTCAATTCAATCGCAGATTTAATTGAACAAATTCAGAATTTATGTAAATCATATGAAATAGGTAAATGGATTGAAGGCTGGGGTTATGATGAAGGGAAATTATCAGAAGGAAGAGAGCCAACACGCTGGGATTTAGATGAAGCCACAGCGGATATTCCAATTTTCATTAGCCGGACATGTACCCACATTGCCGTAGTAAACAGCAAAGCATTGGAACTAGCAGGCATTACGAAAGATACACCCGATCCACAAGGCGGAAAAATTGATCGGGATTCAAATGGTGAACCAACAGGAATATTACGTGAAAATGCGAAAGATCTCGTCCATCGCATTATGCCCACCAAATCTCTTGAAGAAAACGCTGCGTCACTTGCCGAATTAAGTTCTTTCCTGCTTTCCCATGGAATCACAGCCATTACAGACCTTTCGAGTAGAATTCTACCAACTGATTACATGGACATGTATAAATCAGCTGTCAAAAAAGGACTAAAACAACGTACTGTTCTCTATTATCTGTGGGATGATTTGAAGGACAAACCTTTATTGGAAGCAGATAAAATCAAAAGAGAAAATCAAATTCACATTGGCGGTATCAAGTTATTCTCAGACGGAAGCGTCTCTGGAAAAACAGCATGGGTCAATCCACCATTCTTAGGGGAAGATGAAAATTACGGTATTCAAACGACAACTAAGGAAGAGTTATTAGCTGCTGCAGAAGCCGCTGAACAGAACCATATTCAATTAGTTGTCCATGCAATGGGCGAGCAGGCGATTGACTTAATTATTGACACTTTCTATGGCAAAAAAGGCTGGCTTACAAATGGCCCCTCTATTCGCATTGAGCATGCGGCAATGCCTTCAGCCCGAGCCATCCAACGGGCTGCTGAAACAGGTATTGCCTTTGTTACTCAGCCCATTTTTGTATTTGCAGAAATTGAGAGCTACCATAAAAACCTTGGATCTGAGCGTACAAAACAAACCTATCCTATTCGATCTATGCTGCAAGCAGGGATAAAAGTGGCGTTTTCTTCCGATGCTCCTGCGACTGCTTGGGCTGATCCTGTAAATCCATTTGTTGGAATCAAGTCCGCTGTTACACGCTTAGCGTATGATGGTTCTAATACTGGACAAGAGCAAAGAATAGATGTATCAACCGCGATCATGCTTTACACAAAAGCAGCACAAGAGATCACACGGATTCCTCATGTCGGACAGCTTGCTATAGGCAATCATGCTGACTTTATTGTTCTAAACCAGGACATATTTGAAATTAGTATCGACATGATAGATACCATTCTAGTTAAAGAAACTTATTTGGCTGGAAATTTAGTTTTCCAAAGATAATTCTTTAAAGTCAATTTATTTCGCCGTTACTTATGATACCGTTCACAGGAACAGTTCAAAATGAGATTTTTATTTGTTTGGATGTAATTTCGGTAGAAGATTGTTTTGCATATTCTATTATTAATTTTACCAATTGCTGTTGCTCTTCTATTTTGGATGTTTGCCAACGGTATTTGGATCGCGAGGGCTATCTTGTCTAGACGGCAAAAAACGGGGAAGAAGCCATTAGGCTATGGAAGGATAATGATTTTACTCTTATCATTCGATCGTGGAAAGTCATGACGGCACTATTAGTGTGACAAGTGAGCTTGAAAAAGGGAGTACTTTTACTGTTACTATCCCCATTATTAAACGTTAGGTCGGTGTAAGGAATGAATTATCGACTTTTTTTTCAAAGGAAGTTGAATTTCGGCAAAAGACTTATTCGACTACATCATTCTAATGCCATTTTATTTCTAGTATTAAGTGTAACAGGTTCTATCTTATTTTCTTCTTCCTTTCGTTCCATTTTTCCATCCGTCAGAGTATGGATCAGGGATCTTCATATTTGGAGTGGAGTCATTCTTTGTCTACCTTTGATGTTTTATCTTCCTAAGATGAAGAAGCATCTCAAGACACTTCAAAAAAAGGAAAATAATCGTCGCAATCTCTATCTTATCTTTACGATCTTAATTCTATTGATTGCTTCAGGTTTTTTGTTAACCTTTCATAGACAATTTCCACCGTATATTAGCTCCTGGTCATTGTTCGTCCATGATTTAGCCACATGGATTGGGGCCCCATATACCATCTATCACAGCATTACCCGCAGTAAATGGTTTAATCGACTAGGGGAAGGAAAACAATCAGAAAAGAGCTTACAGGAACCTATCATCATTGATGACCGGAATCCGATTTATAAAAGAAGAACCTTTTTAAAAGTGTTAAGCGGAAGCCTAATCGCTATTACCTTTTTACCAACCTTTACAAAATGGATAAGGTCTTATCTCCCAACATACGGGGAGACAGAAGCTTTAACGGATGGTAATCAACTAAAGCCCTTGCCCGAGCCTAAGCCAAACTCCTCCCCGCCTATCGGCGGGGGCAAGAAGGGAGATTTTCGGTATTATACAGTTACAGAGGTTCCGAAATTCACCAATGAGAATTGGAACTTGACGATTGATGGTCTAGTTGAACAGAAAAAACATTATAATTGGAGTGAATTTGTACAGCTTAAACGGGATGTACAAGTAAGTGATTTCCATTGTGTAACAGGCTGGAGCGTTTATGATATCACTTGGGAAGGCATACCATTAAAGAAGCTTCTTGAGAATTCAGGTATTAAAAAAGAGGCAAAATACGTAAAATTTTATTCTGCTGATGGAGTTTACACCGATACCTTATCCCTAAAGCAAGCAATTGAGAAGGATATAATGGTCGCCATGTTATTAGATGGAAAATTAATTAATCAACAGAATGGCGGTCCTGTTCGATTAATCGTCCCGAAAATGTACGCTTACAAATCCGTTAAATGGTTAAACCGGATTGAACTCATTAAAGATGAACATATTGGGTACTGGGAAGAACGTGGATACTCAGAAAATGCCTGGGTTGGAAAAACATAAAAAATGGTGCAAGGCACCACCCGGATGATCGACACAATATTGCTAACTAAGGCATTGGATCATTGATAAGAAATTGAGCTTTTGCCTTTGCCGCTGTGTCAAAAGTTAGCAAGTGGATCCCAGTGTTCCCCTCCCGTTTTAGGAAGAGTTACACTTACGGCAGCTAATTTGGATTTCGCTTCTACTTTTGTGTTGATCGTTCCGTTCGATGCACTGTGTCTACGTAAAAGCATCACAATAAAGTAAGAAGCGAGTATTTATTGTTTAAAAAACCTCATTTACTGTTGATAAGGTTCACCCCGATTAATACTAATGCCGGGCCGTTCTTCTCCTTTATCCCATAAAAACCAGCTATATCTGCATAGGTCTTCTTAATCTTTCCCAGGCACAACGACATATCCATTTCCTATTCATATGATTTGATCGTTGGAGGTATATAGTCTAAAAATTTATCTAATAATACGTCTGGTTGTTCTGCAATAATTGCCATCGAACGGAATTTCTCTTGGAGGAATCTTTGTTCGATCATATGGTCAAACAAGCTGATCAATGGGTCATAATAATGATTAATATTTAAAAGACCGCATGGCTTTTGATGCAAACCAATCTGACCCCACGTGAACATTTCAAAAAACTCTTCAAGTGTACCGGTTCCACCAGGCAAGACCACATATCCATCAGACAAATCAGCCATTTTTGCCTTTCTCTCGTGCATGGTTTCAACAGTAATTAACTCCGTTAAGCCTTTATGAGATATTTCACGTTCCTCCAATACTTTAGGGATCACACCAATCGCATGACCGCCTTCATTTAATACTGTATCTGCAACTGCACCCATCAACCCATTACTTGAACCGCCGTATACTAATGTAATGTCCCGTTTAGCTAACTCTTTTCCTAGTTGAATAGCTCCTGTTCTATACGCCTCTGAAGCACCGAAACTTGAACCGCAAAAGACTGCTAATCGTTTCATGCTACTGCCTCCCTAATTTTTTATCTATTATACAGTATATATTTGTCCCATCGAAATTAGAATATTTCAATAATAATACAAACAATATTGCCGGTAGTTCAGTGTATGTACAGTTCCACCGGTTGCTAATGCCTTCGAAATAGCAATACTGGACAAGCTGTAATACGATTTATTTTCCTTAGAAATATATTTTTTTGATAAAGTTCGGTTTTAAAAATTGTTTTCGTTAGTCAAAAAGAGCGTTCCTCCTTATTAAAGAAACGCACCCGTTAGCCATCCATGAATCGCAAAAATCGGCTCTTCACCACAGAGAATGAAAATGGTTAGGATGGGTCAATACTGATACTGACCTTAATCCAGTCAACCCTAATCCATAGACTTATTATTATCGCTCTCCTCTTTTTTTTAACGTTTGAGCAGGGTCTTCTTAAGTATTGTCATTTTCTTATCTTGAAGAAACATATTTTCATGGTAGTTTAAGTACAGTCTTTCACAATCTCTCCAAACTACCCCGTCAGACAGGCGGTTTTGCCTGTTGAAAAAAATTCATAGTAAATTTGAAACCTTCAATAAGCCATATAATATCAGTAGAAGTCCTAAATAAAACAAGGATGTTAATCCCGCAAAAGGCTCTATAACAAATTCAAAAAATACTCCCCATTTGTCCTTAGCAGATTTTTGCTTTCATTAAATCTGGTATAAAAAAACTCAACGAAATTACGATACATACAACACCTGCGACTAAGGATAAAGCCCCCATTATTAACACCCCACAACATATTTTAAACTCTTGCACCCGTTAGCTTAAGTACAATATTTCACAAACTCCCTTAAATATCATCCTTTAACCTTATGAGCTGAAAAATTCTTAGCAACCACATAGGAGTTACCCATTACTAATAGTCTATAATCTGTTGAATAGTCCTGTTCGTTTCTATAATGTAGTGGCAACACAGTTGTCTTATAACCGTACTTTGTTAACACATTCCTATATGAATCCAATAAGTTTAATGGTCCCTTAGCAAAAAGTCCAAATCCTCCATCTAGAAGTGTATCAATTCTATTATTTATGTATTCACCGAACGGTATGTAACCTTCGGTATTGTCATTATGAGTTTTATAAAGTTCCCCAATAACTTCTGTAGTCGAATTAGTTCTTCCGTTAAAGAATATCTCACCCCATTCTTTGTTATAATTCCATAGCAACTCGTGTTCACTAAGTACCTCCCATTCTTCAAACACATCGTATTCAAACCTATGAGTTCCGATGTCTTCACATACAATCTGCCACTCCTCTTGAATTTCCTCTTCATAACAAAATGTTAGGTTAATATTAACTGTTATTTTGTCTAAATATTTTTTAAAACCAACAAGGTGTATATCCACATCAGTCTTATTGTGTGGTTTTGTAATTGCTTCATCTAACTCTTCCAGCATATAGCTCACCTCATAAATTCTCCTTAGAGTTCTAATATAAATTCAGCAAAAAGGAGCATATTTCCTCCTTGAAATAATGCTCATCCTCTCATATCACTTATTTCGCTAACCTGCCCTTTAGTCGAATAAGAAAAGGCTGCATCATAGCAGCCAGATTATTTAGAAATGCCCCCGATTGTTTAAGTGTATTTCTTCACAAACAATCCTATTTCATCCTTCAATTTTCACAAGAATGCTGCCATTTTTTCGCAAAACAAAATATCCAGCATTTTCCATCCAAATATTTAAGATAAGCCCCTTTAGTTTATAAAATAGTAACCCATTAGAAAGTCTTTTTTCTATAGTTAGTTTGATAAAAGAGCTATTCAACTTAGAATATACTACACTAGATTTGTTCCAAGAACACATTTGCTGCTTTTGTAAACATCTGATACTTCTTCCAGACAAGATAAAGTCCTGTTTCCACCTTCGGCTCCAATGGACGGAAAAACAGGCTTATCGCTAATGGACAAGCCTGTTACTCTCATACCAATTCAATTTTCGCCACAGCCTCACAATGTGCAGAGTGTATGTGGCAACACAAGGGTGCTGGTGGGTTTATTACATTCTTGAGACCTTTTTCTTTCAGAAAACAGACTTTATCAAAACAAAAGTTGCCGGCTGCAAAGGAACTTGAAACTGAATAAAATAAGTACACATGAGTTGATGTGATTCATTTTTTCTCTAACTTTTTGAGAGTTACATCATTTCACTGTCCCCGTTCCATCAACATTCTTTTCCAAAGTTATCAAGCAATGCACGCACTTCATCTGTTGATTTCGTGTTCATCAATTGATTTCTTAATTCACCAGCTCCACGGAATCCTTTGACATAAATTTTGAAAAAGCGATGAAGCCCTGTGATTGAACGTGGCAGTACTTCCGCATATTGATCTTGAAGATCAAGCTGCAGTCTTAAAAGATCAAGGTATTCTTTACTGCTATGCTCTTTTGGCTCTTTTTCAAAAGCAAAAGGATTTTTAAAAATACCTCGACCGATCATAACGCCATCAATACCATATTGTTCAGCAAGCTGCAGCCCAGTTTGACGGTCAGGAATGTCTCCATTGATTGTTAGTAGCGTATTTGGTGCGATACGGTCACGTAATTTTTTGATTTCCGGAATTAGCTCCCAATGCGCCTCTACTTGGCTCATTTCCTTTCTTGTACGTAAATGAATAGAAAGGTTCGCAATATCCTGTTTTAAAATATGCGTTAGCCACTCCTCCCACTCATTTACATCCTTATAGCCAAGTCGTGTTTTCACGCTGACAGGCAGTCCGCCCGCTTTTGCTGCTTGAATAAGTTCTGCCGCAACGTCTGGACGCAGAATAAGGCCACTACCTTTCCCTCTCGATGCCACATTCGGTACAGGGCATCCCATATTAATATCGATGCCTTTAAATCCTAGCTCTGCCATGCCAATACTCATTTGACGGAAATATTCGGGATTATCCCCCCAAATATGAGCCACCATTGGCTGTTCATCTTCTGTAAAAATCAAACGGCCACGCACACTTTTCATGCCCTCTGGATGACAATAGCTATCCGAGTTTGTAAACTCTGTGAAAAATACATCCGGTCGACCGGCTTCACTTACTACGTGACGAAAAACAACATCTGTCACATCTTCCATTGGTGCAAGTACAAAAAATGGTCGTGGTAAATCACGCCAAAAATTATCTATCATTTCAAACTCAAATCCTCTCACTATGGATACAACTTCAAACTCTCAATCAAAAAATATAAAGCCAAATGTTCCACTTCTTTTACACTTATATCATGCTTAATAACTTATTATCAAACACAAGTACATTTGTACATTTATAATGTGTGAAAAACTATTGTGAAAATCAGCAATGTTTATTTTAACGAAAATCGGTCCTGAATGGTATTTTTATAAACAAAAAAGCAGATGGTATAGATTTTTTCTATATCAACTGCTTTTCTATTATACCAACTCCAACCACGCAACCGCTTCACAATGTGTGGAGTGTAATTGACAACACAAAAGGGATGTTGGTGGATATATCAACATTCTTTGAATTTTTTTTTAAACAAGTACTTGTTCAATAAAAGCACCCGATAATTTAAGTGAATTTCTTCACAATCTCTCTTATACTGCTCATAATTCTTTCAAAAAGGTGGTGTACTTTGTTACACGTTGCATTCGAAATCGCGATACTACACAAAAAACGACAATGAAAAACGTATATATTTCAACACCAATGGATTTCTAATTCTTAGTGGACATCTTTCAGAACCGGATTCCTTATTAAACTAATAACTTACTTATCTACAGTATGATTTTCTACCGTATTCAACGTAAGTAAAGATAGTAAAAATGCCAGTTTTTTATCTTTGTAGAAGCATTATCTACAGTAAGTATTTATAGTTTTCAACGTTAACAAACATAGGACTTTACTTGGAGGGGTGGGTATGATAGGCTTGGATGCCTGATGAAACAACTGCTTCAGCCTTTCAAGACAAATCGTACCTACAGAGGCTCCAAGACAAGTCTTTAAACGCTTATCTTTGGATATATATAAACAATGATAAAAGGTGCATCACATCAACGTTTTTTTGCTGATACTGTATATAAGCGGCAGGTTACTTGAAAAAGGAAAAGCGATTCTTCGTTAATGAAGCATCGCCAACGTTAGTAAAAATCATCGATATGTTTTTATATGTTTGTAACTATTAACTCACCACACTGAATCTTGACTTAAAGTAAGTTCGGTCTTCCGTTTTTACGCTTTAAGTTTGTAGTAATAAAAAATAAGTCAATCAGATATAAATTGACTTAAACCATTACGTTTCTTGTTTATTGATTGTATTGTTAACTAAGTTTTGAGTTGCATCTCGAGACGACTCTGCCTCATTTTCAATAGCTGGCTGCACGTAGTTTAAAGCTGACTGATTTATGTTTTTAAATATTTTCATTTTATTTTCAGGATCGTTCTGATTTCGATTACTTTCCTTCATTGTCAATTCCTCCATTGTTTTCTTTCATCTTTTTATTCTCTGATTTATTTTGAAATATATACAAAACAACTCCTTTTTTTGTTGCAAATTTCGGTCAATTCCAACATAAGGGAGTCATTTCTCTACTTCGATCAAAACTGCCTCGTGAGTTGAATAAAATAGGCTGCATTTGTTTGCAGCTCCTTCATCCACTCAAGCACCCGTTTATTTAAGTATATTTTTCACAAACTTAATAAATTAGTTCATTAAATTTTTCTGCATTTTCACACTGTAAAAAGGTTAAAGTAATATAAAATGAGGGAAAGAAGGAAAATAAATGATAAAAGTTAATAATCACAAGTTACAAAGAGGTTCAAACAAAACAGATAATACTATGGATCACGTTCCCATTGTGGATAATTTAAATAGCGATAATGCATTTAGTGATAATGGCTTAGAAAACGCCCTGCTATTAGAGGAATCTGTTAAAAATAAAAAATCTAATAGCTAAGTTAGAAAGTTTATTTCAAGTAGAAGGAAATTCCATCTTTAAATTTTGCGGATGGAACTAAAAATAATAATTATTGATATATTTTTTTAAGCAATCGCAAAAATGGTTAGTTATATACTACTTGAGATAAAAACTACTAAGAGGCTATATCCTTAGTAGTCTTTTTAGTTCGGTGTCATCATAAGGAGTATAGTTACTTGAAGGAAATTTCTTGTTCTTCATTGTTCTGATAATTCCCAAACCAGAAAACAAATAATTACACACTAAGCACCCATAAAGGGTGCCTTTTTTCTATTGTTGTTCAATTACTGGTTCAATTTTTCTGGTTACTTTGTTATCTACACTAGCAAATTCCGTTCCGTATTTACCTGAAGATCCAGCTTGGTTCCGAGACGCTTCAGCTTGATTTGCACGTACTTCAGCATCTGTTGACCTACTTTGCTTTTTGTTATCTACCATTATAATCACCTCCAGAGTATTAATGTAACCAAAAATTTCAGTTTATCTTAGTTATAAAAGCCACACATATTTTATATATTTATTTCTCATCCAGTAAAACTCTACCTTATATCCTAATAAATGGAGGTATCCTTATGGATGATATGAGACATAATGGAATTATTTCTCTAATGCAACTGAACTGCTCTTAAGTTGAAAAAGAAAATAAAAGAAGCACTCAAAATTTTGAGCACTTCTTCGCATTTCTTTAGACATAAGATCCCGGCAGTTAAGGCTGCCAAGATTTTTTTATTCTACCCGCTTCGGGGATGGCTCTTTTATTTTTTCATTCACTGCTTTGTGTAGTATTAAAAAATTCAGACTGATCTTTTTTGTTAGCCTTTACATTATTGTTATTTTTACCCATTTTTTCCATCTGATTCATAACTTAATTTCTGCGGTACCTTTTTATTCTCTTCCATAACTTCCCCCTTTCAAAACTAGTTTGTCCCTTTATCTTTTTTTGTAATACGATGCATTGGCGATTTACATCCACCATAAATTACTCTAAGAATTGTCCAAGCATGTTTTTGTGTTGATTAGAATAAAATCAAAGAAAGGACAAATCACTGGAAAGGTGATCAAAGTGAAAGAAATTACCTTTAAAGCATTTGCCATTACCCATGAAATTGACTTGAACAAAATTGCCATCCATTGCGGTATTCCCAAGAAATTCACTTGGGAACAGCCACTAATCCTGAAAGGCGATATTCTAGAATCGATCCTCCATAAAAATGTAGTTGATTCGCAAATGGTGTTAGTCTTTTCTTTTGGCAGCATTGTCTTCATTAATCACACACACGTTGATGAGATAACAGTCCTACTTCACTACATCCATTCCTTTGAACCAGACTTTGAAATCGAACAGGCTGATAGATATAGCGACGATTACTGCCTTCATATCTGTGAAACGGAGAATATTGAATTGACCGACGAATATGTGGTCGTGCCAGAATATGAGGATTTTTATCCTGAATTGATTTCTACAGTAATCGCCAAATCAGTGGCACTCGAGAAAACAGAGGAACAACTCGGGAAAATCCACGACAAACTTGAAACCATGATCGACAGGCTAGAGAAAGGAAAACTGAGAATCGGCAACAAGGAACTGGCAAGGACCACTGCAAAAATCGTCCGTCATGAGTATAATACGCTTGCCTATATCATGATTTTGGATAAGCCTGATATTACATGGACAAGCAGCACAGCTGGTGATTTTTATGACAGGATGTTGGAGTTTTTTGAGTTGAATGATCGCTATAAAATTTTAAAAAGCAAAACGGAGATTTTATATAACATCATGGATGGTTTTTCCACCATCAGCCATTCGATTCGTGGCCTATTCGTGGAATGGATCATCGTAACTCTCATTGTTGTTGAGATTGGTCTGACGATCTTAGAAATTGGCGGATGGTTATAAGCTATATACTAAAAAAAGAGACACCTAATGACTTCGGTCAGGGTGTCTCTTGCTTTGATTTGGTATTACAATAAACCCTCTAGCTAAGGCTAGCTTTCATTTCTTCTACGGATTCTACTTCAAATCCTAAATCAAGTAACATTTTGTGATCTTCCGTTTCAGCTTGTCCAGTCGTTGTTAAGTAATCACCGACAAAGATGGAATTGGCTGCATATAAACCCAATGCTTGGAGTGAACGTAGGTTAACTTCTCGTCCACCTGATATTCGAATTTCCTTTGTTGGATTGATAAAACGAAATAATGCCAAAACCTTTAAACAATAAAGTGGGTTCAATTCCTTTACTCCTTCTAACGGAGTACCATCAATCGCATGTAAGAAATTAACTGGAATTGAATCCGCATCAAGAGCTTTTAAGCTGTTAGCCATATCGACTACATCTTGCTTTGTCTCCTTCATCCCTACAATGACACCTGAACATGGAGACATTCCGTATTCTTTTACCGTTTCAACCGTATTGACTCGATCATCGTATGTATGTGAAGTTGTGATGTTTGCATGATTGCTCGCAGATGTATTGATATTATGATTGTAACGATCTACCCCGGCTTCTTTTAATCGTTTTGCTTGGTCAGGTTTTAACAGCCCTAGGCAGGCACAAACTTTCAATCCATATGTTGTCTTTATTTCTTTAACTGCGTCCACCACGTGATCTACATCTTTATTAGATGGCCCTCTACCACTAGCAACAATACAGTACGTCCCTATATTTAAATCATGTGCACGTTTGGCACCTTCAAGTATAGTATCCTTGTCTACCATTCTGTAAGAATTAATCGGTGCTGTCGAAATAGAAGATTGAGAGCAATAGCCACAATTTTCCGGACAGAGTCCAGATTTCGCATTCATGATCATATTAAGCTTTACTTTTTTTCCATAATATCTCTTTCTAATTTGAAAGGTAGCATGCATTAGTAAAAGTACATCATCATCAGGACAATCTAAAATTGAAAGGGCCTCCTGATTTGTTATTTCCTCCCCATCTAACACACGATCTGCAAGTTCCATCCAGTTATTCATCTTTATCCCTCCATTTTATTTCATTTACCATGCAAATCCGATAAATTCCGAATATTCCAAAGTTCCGAAATTCCAACCATATGCCTTTTAATTGTAAACCAAAATCACAACAAGGTTAACAATTAAATCATAGAATCATTAAATTATTCTGTCAATAAGGTTTGGAATATTTTTTGATGTCCCAATGAAAGACTATCTCTAGACAAATAAAGCCCAGTCCTACGACTGGGCCCATTAACGTTTTAATAATATCAAAAACTCAGCATATTACACAGACGACTTTTCTATACCCACTAATGGTTTTTTTGGAAATATATTATAAACGATATGAAACGTTGTAAAATAACGGTGAGGTGTTTAATGTGAAAAGAACTATCTTTAAACGCGTAGAAGGAAAGAAAGTTATTAAACAACACTAAGAAAATTACATAAACTAATTACCATTTGAAGTGGAAAGTAGGTAAACCAATGTCTAAACAAATTCACAATTCATTAAAGGTTTTGCTAGTTTCTAATTTTTATCTCCACGGGCTTTAGTCGCATTCACTAGTTACCGTTGAACCTTTTATTCCGGCTTCACGGGCATCATACCCTTCCTATGGTTACCATTGAACCTTTTTTTCCGACCTCACGGGCAACATACACTTCCTATGGTTACCGTCGGACCTTTTTTTCCAGCCTCACGGGCATCATACCCTT